>JAICRS010000041.1 GCA_025966335.1 Nocardioidaceae bacterium | reverse complement strand
TGGCCGTCTTCTTCGCGGCGGTCTTCTTGGTGGCGGTCTTCTTCGCCGGAGCGGGCTCCGCCGCGTCTCCGGCCGTGTCTCCGGTTGCGCCGATCGGAGCGTCGCCGGTCGGGGCGTCGGCCTCGGCCGGTGCGCTCGCGGCCGTCTTCTTGGTGGCCGTCTTCTTCGCGGTGGTCTTCTTCGCGGTGGTCTTCTTGGCGGTGGTCTTCTTCGCCGTGGTCTTCTTCGCCGGCGCCTCAGCAGCGGCGGCATCGGGTGCGGTGGTCGTTTCCGGGCTGGTGTCTGCGGCCGTGTTCTCGGTCGGGTTCTCAGCGTCGAGCATGTGCTCTCCTATGGCTCCCGGGTACGCCCTTCCGGACGGTTTCCACGCGGGAGCGTGTCAGTCGCCGTCCCCGGCGTACCGGGTCCGACGCAAGCCTGCGGTCGGTGCTCCAGCAGGACTGACCATCGGACGCCGAGTTCCGGCGGTGACTATCAAGCCTCGTCTGGAGCAGCGGCGACGTCCTCCGTTGTCTTGTCGCCTGGGCGGTCGCGCCGGCACAGTCCGCGGTCGGCAGCTGTCACGTGCCGAAGCTGTCACCATCGGTCACTCTGCGTCGCGGTCGGGTACCAACGGATCGCCCACCGTGCCGGTCTGCGGATCGAGTGGGCCCTGGGCCAGTCGCTCGTGCAAAGGAGCGGTGCCAACCTCGAGCCCGGCGATCTCGCGGAGTCCGGCGAGGACGTCGTCGGGTCTCACGGACGGGGTTCCGTGTCGCAAGACCACTTCGAGTATCGCACACTCGTCCCCTGTTTCCGGTGCCGGCTGTGATGTGAGCGACACGACCGCGGCACGACAGTCGAACTGGCGCAACCCCTTTTTGGTCATCCGCTCGACGAGCACCTCGTCGGTGGCGAGGAACTGCTGCACGGCGGCTTCCGCGGCCGCGCTGGTGGCGGCGGACAGGGTCAGCCGCCAGTGGCTGCCCTCGAGCCGGTCCGCGAGCGACCCGCCGGAGCTCACCACCACCTCGAGTACGTCGAGCCCGTCCGGCAGGGCCTCGTCGAGGAGCCGGGCCACCTCGGCCGGGTCGGCCTCCTGTGCCAGGCCGATCTCGAGGTACTCCGCCTCGCTCGCGGATCCGGTCGGCGCGGCGCCGGCGTACGAGATCCGGGGGTGGGGGTTGAAGCCCGAGGAGTAGGCCATCGGGATGCGGGCCCGGACCACCGCGCGCTCGAACGCCCGGGAGAAGTCGCGGTGGCTGGTGAACCGGAGCCGACCCCGTTTCGCGTAGCGGATCCGCAGCCGCTGGACGGGCGGGGCTTGCTGCTCAGGCTGTTCGCGCACCCGGCCACCCTAGCCACGCCGGCAGGCGGGTCAGGTCCGGCCCGACCGCAGCGAGAGCGGTGAGGGGAACCGCGCCGCCACACGTACGCCGCCCAGCCACTCGGTCAGCCGGCCGGCCTCCTGCTCGAGGGCGACCCGGGCCCGCTCGTGGACCTCCTCGAGCAGGTCCACGACCACCTCGCCCGTCGCGCTCTGGTGCCAGCCGCCGACGACCCGGCCGTCCCACCAGGCGGTCGCGCCGCCGTTGCCGTTGCTGTCGAACAGGTCCGCCCGGTGTGGGCCGAGGTACCAGTCCCGCTCGAACCAGCCCATCGTGGTGGGGTCGAGACCAGGCAGCAGAGCTGCCCACGGGTCGACCGGCAGGTCCGGCTCCAAGTCGTCGGGCAGCACGTAGCCGGTCTGGCCGGCGAGGTCCACCTCGACGGCATCGACGTCGGTCAGCGCCGTGCGCACCGCGGCCACGGTCGACCCGAGCCACCACTTCAGGTCCTGCAGGGTGCCAGGCCCGAACCGGCCCAGCCACAGCCGCACGAGCTCGGCGCGGCCCGCCGCCTCGTCGAGGACGGCCGGCTCTTCTCCCAGCCAGGCCTTGGTCGTCGCCCAGCGCGGCCGTGACGTGGTCCAGGTGCCGTCGTTGGAGGCGCGGACCACCTTGCCCTGGGCGGACAGGGTGGTGAGCACGCGTGGACCCACCGGAGCCTCGCCGCCCCACCGTTTGCCCACCCCGTAGGTGATGGCTCCGCCGAGCAGGTCGATCTCCGCGCGCAGCTCCGAGGAGGTTGCCTCCCGCCCGTCCGCGAGCGCATCCAGCACCGCCGCCTGGGCCCGCGCCAGCCAGCGCTCGCCGTCCTCGACCAGTCCGGCCTTCTCCACGTCACGCACCAGTCGGCGGGACTCCGTGTCGGCCACCCGCGCACTGGCGCCGGCCTGGACGACCGGCAGCACCTCGCGAGGCACCACGAACAGGGTCCGCCGCATCGCCAGGTGCTTGACCAGCGACCGGTCCCGGTATAGAGCGCCCTCCAGGTCGGCGACCGCCATCGAGCGCATCCGCGCCCGCGCGGACAGGTACACGGTGGCCGGGTCGGTGGCGTGCAGGCAGACCGGTCCCCGGGTCGCGGACTCGACCGTGTCGGCGCGCGCCGCCGGCGCCAGGTGGTGGCGTCGCGCCAGCCGCGCCCGTCGCTCGGTGACGTCGAAGCTGCGCACGCACCGATCCTTCCAGAACCGGCGCGTCGGCCTGGTCAGCCGAGCGTGACCAGCCGCTCGAGGCCGACCGAACGGGCCGCCTCCTGCAGCTGCAGCGTCATCCAGGAGAGGCGGTCGAAGGCGAGCAGCACGCCGTACCCTCCCAGGAGCACGGCGGACCCGCGCACCAGCGTGAGCGAGTGCCGACGGCTCCACTGCAATGCCCGCATGGACCGGTGGAAGGCGAGACCGGTCACCAGGAACGGCAGCGCCAGCCCGAGCGAGTACACGGTCAGCAGCGCCCCACCCCGGGCAACGGCGTCCTGGCCGGCCGCCACCGCGAGGATCGAGCCGAGGACGGGACCGATGCACGGTGTCCAGCCGAAGGCGAAGGCCGCCCCGGTCAGCGGAGCCGCCCAGGCGCCGTACGTGGCCGGCTCGATCCGGATCCGGGTGTCGCGGGCGACCAGCCCTCCGCGCCCGGACGCCGCCAGCAGCATGGCGACCGCCATCAGCACCACGACGACCCCGGCGAACCGGGTGATCGGGACCTGGTTGCGCATCAAGGTGCCCCCGATGGCGGTCACGGAGAGGCCGAGCGCGATGAACACCACGGAGAACCCGAGGCTGAACAGCCCCGCTCCGCGCAGGACGACCGCGGTGCGCGCCCGTCCGCGTTCCCTCAGCTCCGCGACGCCGAGGCCGGTGGTCACCGACAGGTAGACCGGCACCAGCGGGAGCACGCACGGCGACAGGAACGACACCACGCCGCCGCTGAAGGCGATCAGGTAGTCCGCACTGGCCATTCCGCCCCTCCCACTCTAAGAGAGACCAGTTTGCTCCTTAGATTCGAGAAAGGGAAGAGCCAGTGTCGGCGTACCTGTTGACCAACCGCTGCAGGCGTCCTACCTTGGAGGTCTTCTAACATCCATAGATCTGATTTTTACAGTCGGATGGAGCCCTGATGAGCGCACTGCAGACGTCCCCGGCACCGGTGCTCACCAGGAGCGCCGTACACCTCCGCCGCGTCACCAGGCTGTTCGACGGCCTGCCGGCGGTCACCCAGATCCAGCTCGAGATCGCCGAGGGCGAGATCGTCTGGCTGCGCGGGACCAACGGGTCGGGCAAGTCCACCCTGTTGCGGGTGATCGCCACCGCGCTCTCCCCTACCTTCGGCGAGGGCAGCGTGCTGGGCCACGACCTCCGCAAGGACCGCGACCGGATCCGGGGGCGGGTCGATCTGCTCGGGCACCAGTCCCGGCTGTACGGCGACCTCACCGCCGAGGAGAACCTGCGTTTCGCGTGCACGCTGTACGGCCTCGGCCGACAAAACCCGGCGCCGGCGCTGGAACGGGTCGGCCTCGAGGAGGTGGCGCACGTGCGGGCCGCGAAGTTCTCACAGGGCATGCGACAACGGCTCGCGCTGGCGCGGTGCCTCATCCGCGACCCCGACCTCGTCCTGCTGGACGAGCCGTACGCCGGGCTCGACGCCGATGCCCGGGTGCTGGTCGACGACCTGCTGGCAGATGCTCGCGTCCGCGGCCGGACCGTCGTCCTCGCCAGCCACGAGGCGCCGCCGGAGGAGCTCTTCGGCCGCGACGTGTGGCTCGACGCCGGCCGGGTGGTGCAGACCAGTGCGAACCCGCCGGTAAGGAACGGGTCATGCTGACAGCCAACGTTGCATGGGCGATCGCGCGCAAGGATCTGCGACTGGAGCTGCGGGCCCAGTACACACTGGGCTCCGCACTTCCGTTCGCGGCCACCATGCTGCTCGCGTTCGGCTTCGCGCTCGGTCCGGACCGCCTGCTGCTGGTCAGGACGGCACCCGGCCTGCTGTGGCTCGCCGGGATGTTCGCCGCGATCGATCTCTTCCATCGTTCCTACCAGGCCGAGGCCGCCGACGGAGCGCTCGAGGGCCTGCTGCTCTCCCCGGTCGACAAGGGAGCCGTCTACCTCGGCAAGGCTGCCGCTGCCGCAGTCCAGCTGGGCGCGCTGTTCACGGCGACCGCCGTCACGGTGGCGCTGTTGTTCGGCCTGCCCGTGGGCCCCTCCCCTGTCCTGCTCGCACTGACGACCGCGCTCGGCGTCATCGGCCTGAGCGCACTGGGCAGCCTCTTCGGGCTGCTCACCGTGCTCGGGCGACGACAGGCCGCACTTCCCATCCTGGTCCTCCCGCTGGCGACGCCGGTGCTGATCGCCGCCATCCGGGCGACCACCGAGCTGAGCACCGGTTCGACCGACCAGGTGGCCGGCTGGATCGGCCTGCTGGTCGCGTTCGACGCGGCTTTCCTGGCCACCGGATACCTGGTCTTCACGCATCTGCTTGAAGACTGAACTTCTTCTTCTCCCAACCCCTTGACAACGCTTGGCGAAGCCTTCGATAGTTCTAACATCTAAGTTGTTGTCCGATAGAATGGAATGAGGCGCAACCCATGGCCAAACCCCGGAACAACGAGAAGTCCGGCAGGGGTGTCCTGCACCGATCCCTGCGCAAGCCGATGGCGGTCGTCGGAATCGCCGCCCTGGGCGGAGTCGTCGCCCTCACCTACTCGATGTCTGCAGCCCCCGCGGCCACCAGCCCGACGACAGCCGGCTCCGCGTCCGGACCGGCAGCGGCGAACGCCAAGGATGCGGGCGGCACCCAGGCCTCGCTCAAGGCCAACGAGCGGTTGCTCAAGGAGGGCAAGCGCACCTTCCGCTACGCGACCTTCGGTGACGAGAAGTTCTGGGGCGGACTGCTCGACCTGGAGAAGGCGATCGAGGGTGAGGCGAACGGCGGGGTCGGGCCCGGTGTGAGCCCCGCGACGGCCCTGTCGGTCGGCCTGAAGGTCGACGTCGAGGCGCTCCCGAAGGAGGTACGGGACGCGATCGCGGCCGGTGACGTCGACCTCGACGACCCGGCAACGACGCTGGCGCTGCTGAAGCTGAACTCGGTCGTGGGCGTCACAGGGTTCTTCAACGACAAGGGTGACCTCGCCACCGTGGGCATCCAGTGCGCGCTGTGCCACTCCACGGTCGACGACTCCTTCGCGCCGGGCATCGGCAAGCGGCTGGACGGCTGGGCCAACCGCGACCTCAACGTCGGCGCCATCGTCTCGCTGGCACCGAACCTGCAGCCGATCGCCGACCTGCTCCACACCGACGTCGCCACCGTCAAGAAGGTGCTCGCGTCCTGGGGTCCGGGCAGGTACGACGCCGCGCTCCTGCTGGACGGCAAGGCGTTCCGTCCCGACGGCAAGACGTCTTCGGTCCTGCTGCCACCGGCCTTCGGCCTGCAGGGCGTCAACAACCACACCTCGGGAGGTTGGGGCTCGGTGACCTACTGGAACGCCTTCGTGGCCAACCTCCAGATGCACGGCCAGGGAACGTTCTACGACCCACGGCTCGACAACGCCGAGCAGTTCCCCATCGCAGCGGAGAACAACTTCGGGCACATCACGTCCAAGGTCGACAAGATCACCCCGAAGCTTCCGGGGCTCGCGGCCTACCAGCTCGCGATCGCGGCACCGCCCGCACCGAAGGGCAGCTTCGACAAGGGAGCCGCCGCTCGGGGCAAGAAGCTGTTCATGGGACCGGCGGAGTGCTCGACCTGCCACGTGCCGCCGACCTTCACCGAGCCCGGGTTCAACATGCACAAGGGCGAGGAGATCGGGATCGACAACTTTCAGGCCGACCGCTCCCCGACGCACATGTACCGGACCAGCCCGCTGGCCGGACTGTGGACCCACCAGAAGGGCGGCTTCTACCACGACGGTCGCTTCAAGGACCTCAGCGAGGTCGTCACGCACTACGACAAGACCTTCAGCCTGGGCCTGAGTGAGGCGCAGAAGAAGGACCTCGTGCAGTACCTGTTGTCGCTGTGACCTGATCGCCCACCCGCGCAAGGAGTTCTCATGAAGCTGCTCAACACTCTGCTGATCAAGGCCGGCAGCGATGGTGCCCAGCGTCTGCTCGGGTGGGCGACCTTGGTCGGGTTGTTCACCACCGGGGTCCTCGGGCTCCTGGTGGTGCCTCCCGACGCCGCCCAGGGGGACGTGCAACGGCTGATGTACGTGCACGTCCCCGCCGCCTGGCTCGCGTTCACCTCGTTCGGCGTGGTCTTCGTGACGAGCATCGCCTACCTGCGGACAGGCCGGATCCGGTGGGACCGGATCGCAGTGGCATCCGCCGAGATCGGCGTACTGTTCTGCGTCCTGACCCTCTTCCTCGGTGCTCTGTGGGGCCGACCGGTCTGGGGCACCTGGTGGACCTGGGACCCGAGGCTGACCACCACCGTCGTGCTGCTGCTCATCTACGTCGGCTACCTGTCGCTGCGCCGGATCGCGGACAGCCCCAGCCGTCGGGCGCACTGGTCCGCGGTCGTCGGAGTGGTCGGCTTCGTCGATGTGCCGATCGTGCACATGTCCGTCGTGTGGTGGCGTTCCCTCCACCAGGAGGCGACGGTGGTGCGGCCCGGTGCGCCCACGATGGAGAGCGGCATGCTGTTCACGCTGCTGTTCGCTTTCCTGGCCTTCTCCGTCGCCTACGGCTACCTGATGGCCGTGCGCCTGCGCGTGGGTCGCCTGGAGGACCACGCGGCGACCAGCGTGATGTCGCAGGCCTCCCCCCGACCTCGACGGCCGGTGTCCGTCCGGACCGCGGCGGCCGCCGATGGTGGTGAGAACCGTGGATAACCTCGGCTACATCATCACCGGGTACGCCGTCACCGCCGGCGCGATCGCCGCCTACCGGTGGCAGCTGAACCACCGCGCCCGGCGCGCCCGCGTCCTGATCACCGCACTCTCCGGCCGGCGGCCGGCCTCGAGGCGATCGCGATGAGGACACGGGCCGCGACGGCTCCCGGCCCTGAGACCGCAACGGGCGGAAGCCCGGCGACCCGGTGGAAGCTGTTCGTCTGTCTCGGAGTCGTGGTCGCCGCCCTCGCGTGGATCGCGGTGCGCGGCCTGACCGGCAACTTCGTCTACTACCTCACCCCGACCGATGTCGCGGTGGAGCACGAGGCCACCGTCGGCCAGCGCATCCGGCTGGGTGGCTACGTCGTGGAAGGCAGCATCAGTCGCCCTCACGACAAGCTCACCTTCGACGTCAGCGACGGATCCCAGACGATGACGGTGGTGAGCACCGGCTCGGTTCCGGAGATGTTCACCGACGGCCAGGGTGTCGTGCTCGAGGGGGCGCTCGGCCCGGACGGCCGGTTCCACTCCGACACGCTGCTCATCAAGCACAACGGTGAGTACCGCCCGCCCGAGGCCGACGAGGACGCCCCCGACCGCGCCGATCTCGCCGGTGGGAGCTGACATGCACCAGCTCGGCCAGGTCGGCCTGGCACTCGGCCTCCTGCTCTCCGCCTACGGCATGTGCGCCGCCGCGGTCGGCGCCCGCACCCGTCGGCCCGCGCTGGTCGAGAGCGCGCGACTGACCGCCTTCGGGGTCCTGGCGATGGTGGTCACCGTCAACGGGGCCATGCTCGTGGCCCTGCTCACCGACGACTTCTCCGTGCGGTACGTCGCGGAGAACTCCTCGTCGTCGACCCCCACGTTCTTCAAGGTGCTGTCGCTGTGGGCCGCCGACGACGGGTCGCTGCTGCTGTGGAACCTGATCCTCGCCGGGTACGTCGCAGCGGTCGCACTGCGCTTCCGGCGCGAACGACCGCTGACCTTCCCGTACGCGCTCAGTGTGCTGTTCGCGGTGCAGCTCTTCTACCTGGTCCTGATCAACGGCCCGGCGCGCCCGTTCGCGACGCTCGCGATCGCCCCCCTCGACGGTCGCGGACCGTCGCCGCTGCTGCAGAACCACCCGCTGATGGCGGTGCACCCACCGTTCCTGTACCTCGGGTTCATCGGCTTCACCGTCCCGTTCGCCTTCGGCATCGCGGCTCTGCTCGTCGGCCGCGGGTCGGACCACTGGGCCGCCCTGATCCGGAGGTGGACCCTGGTGGTGTGGTGCTTCCTCACCGTGGGACTGGTCCTGGGCGCGCTGTGGTCCTACTCCGTGCTGGGCTGGGGCGGCTACTGGGCCTGGGACCCGGTCGAGAACGTCGCCCTGCTGCCGTGGCTCGTCGCCACCGCCTTCCTGCACACGGTGATGCTGCAGGAACGCCGTGGGATGGCGCGGTTGTGGAACGTCGTGCTGGTCATCGGCGCGTTCGCGCTGATGACCTTCGGGACCTTCCTCACCCGGGGCAGCGTGCTGACCTCGATCCACACCTTCGCCGAGTCCGGGGTCGGCCCCGCCTACCTTGCGTTCCTGGCGCTGGTGCTCCTCGGCGGCTTCGGGCTGGTGGCCTGGCGGGCCTCCGGCCTGCGCGAGCCCGCACGACTCGACTCCCTGTTCTCACGGGAGGCGGCGATCGTCGGCAACAACGCACTGCTGCTCGCGGCCACCGCGATCATCCTGCTCGGCACCGTCTTCCCGCTGTTCGTGGAAGCCACCACCGGTGACCAGGTCACCGTGGGCGCCCCCTACTTCCGCAGTGCGCTGGCACCCGTCTTCCTGCTCCTGCTGCTCCTCGTCGGAACCGCGCCGCTGCTGCCGTGGCGGTCCACCAACCGCCAACGCGCGCTGCGCAGGCTCCGCTACCCGGCGGTCGCCGCAGCCACGGTGATGATGGTGAGTGCGCTTCTCGGCGCCCGTTCCGTCGAGGTCGCAGCCGGCCTCGGACTGGCCACCCTGGTGCTGGTGGCGAACGGCCAGGAGATCCTCACCGGGATGGCAACGTCCCGGGGCCGCGGCCGCACCGGTGCCTGGCGCCGCGGACAGCGCCGCTACTCCGGTCTCGCGGTCCACGTGGGGCTGGGGATCTTCGCCCTGGGCATCATCGCCTCGTCCAGCTTCGCGCAACAGACCGAGGTGACCCTCACCGAGGGAGAGAGCACCGCCTTCGCCGGCTACCAGCTGCGCTACGACGGCCTCGAGACCGACCAGCAGCCGCACCGCACCGTGCTCACCACGCGCGTCACCGTCAGCTCCGAGGACTCCGAGGAGACCTGGTCGCTCGGACCGCAGCTGAACCTCTATCCGGCAGCCTCGGAACCGATCGGCTCACCGGCGATCCGGCGTGGTCCGGTATGGGACCTGTACGCCTCGACGATCGGCCTCCAGGACAGCGGTGGCTCCGCTACCTTCCGGTTCTACCGCAACCCCGGCGTCAACTGGCTGTGGCTCGGCGGGCTGGTGATGGCGCTCGGCGGCGCCGGAGCGGCCTGGCCCCGCCGCGGCAGCGGACCCGGATCGAGGGCGGGCACCAGGACAAGGACGCGTGAGCTCGTGGATGCGGAGGTCGGCTGATGTCCGTCCTACGTGGTCGCCCGGTCCTGCTGACCGGGGTGATCGTGGCCGTGGTCGCGGTCGTCGCGCTGCTGGCCACCGGGTTGAGCCGGGGCCACACGATCGAGGCGTCCCCGTTGGTCGGGAAGGCCGCGCCCGACTTCCACCTCCAAGGTCTGGACGGCAAGCCGGAGTCCGCCGTACGCCTCTCGGACCTGCGCGGACAGGTGGTGGTGGTGAACTTCTGGGCATCCTGGTGCGCCGAGTGCCGCGTGGAGCAGCCCGACCTCGACCAGACCTGGAACCGGTTCCGGGATGCCGGGGTGGTCGTGGTCGGTGTCGACTTCCAGGATACCGAGGGTGACGCCCGCGCGTACCTGGCGGAGGCGGGGAGCACCTACCCGGTCGTGGTCGACACCGACTCGACGGCAGCCCTGGCCTTCGGTCTGCGTGGGGTCCCGGAGACGTTCGTCGTCGACCAGCGCGGCGAGATCGTGGAGCGGGTCATCGGCCCGGTCGAGGCCGACCGGCTCGCCGACCGGATCACCGGCCTCCTCGAGGGAGGTGTCCGATGAGCGGGCTGCGTCCGCTGCACGCCAGCCGGTCGGCCGTCCTGGTCGCGATGGCGGTGCTGGCCGCGGCGGTCACGCTGGCCATGGTCGGGCTCCGGGGACCGGCCCCGGCCCAGAGCCAGGAGCAGATCGTCCACGAGATCGCCGCCGGGCTGCGCTGCCCGGTGTGCGCAGACCTCTCGGCAGCGGACTCCCCCGCACCGCTGGCGCGGCAGATGCGTACGCAGATCGCCGACAAGCTCGCGCAGGGCGACTCCCCCGAGGAGATCCGGCGGAGCTTCATCGCCGCCTACGGCAGCTCGGTGCTGATGACGCCACCGCGCGAAGGCCTCGGACGGCTGGTCTACGCCTTCCCGTTCCTCGCCCTGGTGGTGGCCCTCGGTGCCGGCGGCGTGCTGCTCCGTCGGACGCTCCGGCGGGGGCCGACGACTGCCGCAGAGAGTCGGCCGGCGCGGCTGACCGAGGCTGACCGAAGGCGTGTCGAGCTCGCGCTCGACCGGCTACGCGTGGAGGAGCCATGATTTCTGCCCTGCTCGTCGGCACCCTGTGCTCGTTCGCCGTGCTCGCGATCCTGCTCCCGCTGTGGAACGGGCACCGCTCCCGCGAGCTCGTGGTCGTCGAACCCGAGCTGGACCTGCGGCGGGAGCTGCTGAAGCAGCTCCGGGACCTCGATGACGACCTCGCGCACGGCAAGATCTCCGAGGCGGACCACCGTCGGCTCCGGGAACCGGTCGAGCTCGCGGCAGCCGCCGCGCTGGCCGACAGCGACCGAGGCGACCGTGACCGTCGTCTCCCTCCGCCGGCCCGGACGTCAACGTCACGGCGACGGAGCAGGCGGTCCACCGCGGCACGGTGGACGATCGGTCTGGCGGTGCTCGCAACAGGGGCGGCCGGGGTGTCTGCGTCGCTCCTCGATGCGGTCGACCCCCGCCCGTCGCCGCCGGCTGGATCGACGGAGGCGCTGGCCGGTGCACCCCAGCAAGCCGATCCAGCCGCAGCCGCAGCGGCCCCGGTCGTCGTACCGCCCACCGAGGAGCAGATCGCCGAGGTGCGGGCAGCTGTCGCACGGGTCACCCAGAACCCGAGGGACGCGGTCGCGCACCTCGAGCTCGCCCGGGCCTACGCCGGTGCCGGGCAGCAGCAGCTCTCGACGATCGAGTACCTCGCGGTCACCCGGCTCGAGCCGGGGCACCCCGAGGCGGGCACGGCCCTGGCGCTGGTCGCCTTCACCGCCGGTGAGATGACGCAGGCCCGCGAGCTGGTCGACGAGGTGCTCCGGGTTCATCCGCGGCATCCGGAGGCGCTGTACGCGCGCGGGGTCATCAAGCTGATGGGTCTGGACCAGCCCGAGCAGTCCCGACGGGACCTGGAGGCCTATCTCGCCGCCGCTCCCTACGGGGCGCACCGTGAGGCGGCCGACACCTTCTTGCAGATCATCGACGGGGGGACGGCCAAGTGACATCGATCGGGTGCATCTCGCTGACCAGCTGCCGGGCTTCCCTGCCGCTGCTCGAACGGACCAGCTACTCGCCGGCGCGGCTCGCGGACCGGCTGCCGGCCCTGCGAACCACCAGTGGCGCGGACCAGCTCGCGGTGCTCTCGACGTGTGAGCGCACGGAGCTGTACGCGATGTGGAACGGCGCACCGGACCCGGACGGGCTCGTGCGAGCTCTCGCCGAAGACCAGGCGCTGCCGGCCGTCGAGGTGGCGGCGGCCGCCGGTCAGTTCCTCGGGGTCGACGCGGTCCGCCACCTGTTCCGGGTGACCACCGGCCTCGAGTCGTTCGTCATCGGGGAGAAGGACATCGTCGGCCAGGTCCGGGCTGCCGCGGAGCTGAGCCGGTCGACGGCCGTGACCGGGTTCGAGCTCGACAGGCTGCTGGCGGCCGCGGTGAGCACCTCTCGTCGCGCGCACCGCCAGACAGCCTTCGCGGAGGCGGGCCGGTCGGTCGGCACGGCGGCCGTCGATGCGGTGACCGCGATGCGCGGCGGCACCCTCGCCGGCTGCAACCTGCTCGTCGTCGGGGCGGGAGAGATGGCGTCCGCGGTGGTGGACAAGGCGTGCCGGCTCGGCGCGAGCGTGGTCGTGTGCAACCGCACTCGTCGCCGGGCCGAGCGCTTCGTCAGTGCGGGCGCTACCCTCGTCGACCTGGTCCAGCTGGGCCGGTGTCTCGCCGCCGCCGATGTCGCGATCGTGGGCACCTCGGCACCCCATCCGCTGGTCGACCGGGCCACGGTCGAGAGGGCCCGGCGCGGCGACCATCAGCTGCTGCTCGTGGACCTCTGCCTGCCTCGCAACGTCGACGAGTCCGTCCGGGGGATGCCGGCCGTGCAGCTGGTCGACCTGGTCGACCTCCGGGCTACCGGAACCGGCGAGGTGGGTGCGCTCGCCGACGACGCTGCTCTGGCTGAACAGATCGTGGACGACGAGGTCACCCGGTTCGGGGCGTGGTTGGCGGCACGTCCGGCAGCCGACGCCGTACGCCGACTGCGCGCCGACTCCGAGACCGTGGCCCGCCAGGAGCTCGACCGCCTGCGCCACCAGCTGCCCGAGGAGGTGCTCGACGTGGTGGAGCGGGGTCTGGCCCGAGCGGTGCGCAGGCTCACCCACGGCCCGACCCGGGAGCTGCTGAACGCGGCGGAGGCCGGGGACCGGCTACTGGTCGAGCGACTCGCCGGTCTCTTCGCGCCGTCCGACCGAAGCGTCTGAGTGGATCAGCACGCAGCAGCGCCCGGGTGTGGGCTTCAGCTCGACGTCGAGGTCCTGGCACTCGAGCGCCGCGACGAGCGCTGAGATCAGCGACAGGTTCATCCCGCAGACCAGCTCGGTGTGCTCGGCGGAGAGCTTGTGGAACGGGCAGTTCGTCAAGGACACCGTGTCGTCCTCGGTCTCCGGCTCGAAACCGTAGTCGGCCAAGGCCTCGGAAACCCGGACCAGGCAGGGCACCTCGGCCGACGCCTCGGTGGCCGCCTCCGCGCCGATCCGGTGTCCCTCTGCCTCGGCCACCTCGCGCACGGCCTGCTCGATCGGCGCGTCGCCGCGAACGGCGGCGTCCACGGCGCGGGCCAGCAGCGAGCCGAGCATGTCGTACCTGCGCTCGGGCAGGGACACCGCGACCTGCGCGGCGGAGGGCCGGTACAGCTTCGCGGTCCGACCCGCGCCCGGACCGGTCCGGCCGGTGAGCCGTCGGTACTCGACGTCGAGCAGTCCTTCCTTCACCAGCCGGTCCAGATGGAACTTCACGGTGTGGTGCGGCAGCCCGAGGCTCTCGGCCGCCTCGTCGCGACCGACCGCGTCCTCGGCTCCGAGCACGTACAGGTACAGCGCGCGCCGGGCCGGCTCGACCAGGGCTCCGGCGCGCGAGAGTCGTGACTCGATCTCGTCCTCGGGCATGGGCGGTCCCCCTTCTCGGTCCGACAGAAGGATCGACCTCGGCTGGAGGCGCTTCTATCGTTCTCCAGCCTACCCATTACAGGTGTGTGAGAACCCTCGTGACGCGGCGACAGCCGCCTCCCCGATTTTGCTGCTTACAACCATCGGCGGCACCATTGCCTGGTGATCAACCCCGCGGCGCACGAGGACACCCGCGCCGAGAAGATCCTCGTCGTCATCGGGATCGTCGTCCTCGCCTTCAACCTGCGCCCCGCGGCGGTCAGCGTCGGCCCCGTCCTCGACGAGCTCACCTCCGGCCTCGGCATGACACCGACCACGGCCGGCGTACTCACCACGCTTCCGGTGCTCGCGTTCGCCGCGTTCGGCGCGATCGCACCGTGGCTGGCGCGGCGGGTCGGTGTGCACCGCGTGACCTTGGTCTCGCTGGCCGCCGTGGTGGTCGGGCTCGGGGTGCGCTCCCGCGTCGACAACGTGCCGATCTTCCTGCTGCTCTCGCTGCTCGGGTTGGCCGGGATGGCCACCGCCAACGTGTTGCTCCCCTCGCTGGTCAAGCTCCACTTCCCGCACCGGGTGGGGCTGCTCACGTCGATCTACTCGACCGCGCTGGCGGTGGGGCTGACCGCGGCGTCGGTGCTCACCGTGCCGATCGCGCAGCAGTTCGGCGCAGACGGCTGGCGGTGGGGGCTGTTCGCCTGGGCGGTCACCGCGCTGGTCGCGGCGCTGCCGTGGATCGCGCTGATCCGCCACGACCGGACGCCGCCGGAGGTGGCGCACACGGTCACCCTCGGCGACGTCGCCCGGACCCGGCTCGGCTGGGCGATGGCGGGCTTCTTCGGGCTGCAGTCGCTCCAGGCGTACTCGATCTTCGGCTGGTTCGCGCAGGTCTACCGCGATGCCGGCTTCTCCGCCACCACGGCCGGCATCCTGCTCGGCGTGATCACCGCGATGAGCATCCCGCTCTCGTTCTGGGTGCCGTCGATGGCCGCCCGGATGCAGAACCAGAGCTGGCTGGTGGTCGGCCTGCTCGCGTGCTACCCGGTCGGCTACCTCGGGCTGATCTTCGCGCCGGTCGCCGGTGCCTGGCTGTGGGCGGTGGCCGTCGGCACCGGCGCCGCCACGTTCCCGTTGATCCTCACGCTGATCGGGCTGCGGGCGCGGACCAGCGCCGGCACCGCCGCGCTGTCCGGGTTCACCCAGTCCGTGGGCTACCTCATCGCCGCGATCGGACCGTTCGGGGTCGGCGTGCTGTACGACCTCACGGGCGGCTGGACCGTCCCCCTGACCGCCCTGCTGGTGCTCGCCGTGCCGCAGCTGGTCATCGGCCTGGTGGTGTCCCGACCGTCCTACATCGAGGACCACCTCCACCGCCGCCCCCGTCCCCCCGTTGAGACGCGCCCTTTTCGCCGTTGAGACGCGCGTTTCTCGCGTTCGAGACGCGATGTTCTTACCTCCGGGGCGCAGGCCGGCGGCCCGAGCCGGGGAGGGCCGGTGCCCCGTCAGGAATGGATGAGCCGGATGAGGTGAGGTCCTGCACCATCAGGTTCGACGCGGGACCGAACCCGGCCCGCTCGTAGAACGGAACGGACCTCTCGGACGGGCTGAGGACCAGGCGCGCGAACTCGTTCCGGCGCGCGTGGGCGATGCACTCCTCGAGCAGTCGCGCGCCGACCCCGCGGTCACGGTGCGCCGCGTCGACGTACACGTTCGCGACGTATCCCCACCGACTGACCGGCCGGCCGGGCTTGGGCATCCGGGTGAACACCAGCATGTTCAGCATGCCGCACGGCTCCCCGTCGACCTCGGCGAGCAGCGTCACCCGTTGGTCCTGCTCCGGATCGAACCACGCCTCGAACACCCCGTCGAACGACGGGTCGTCGAGGTCCTCGCCGGCCTGCTCCTCGGACCAGCGTCGACGCAGCGCGGCGATGGTCACGGTGTCGGCCCGGCCGGCCACCCGTAAGAAGATCACGTCTGACCCGCGAAAAGAGCGCGTCTCATCGGTGAAAAGGGCACGTCTCAACAGAAGGGGTCAGACGACGGAGAGGGGGAGGAGCTTCTGGCCGGTGGGGCCGATCTGGATCTCGGTGTCCATCTGCGGGCACACGCCGCAGTCGTAGCACGGCGTCCAGCGGCAGTCCTCGACCTCGCTGTCGGCGTCCGGGTCTACCGAGTCCTGCCAGTCCTCCCACAGCCAGTCCTTGTCGAGACCGGAGTCGAGGTGGTCCCAGGGCAGCACCTCGGAGTGGTCCCGCTCTCGGATCGTGTACCAGTCCAGGTCGACCGGGGTGTCGGCCAGCCCCTTCTCGCAGGCGGCGACCCAGCCGTCGTACGAGAAGTGCTCGCTCCAGCCGTCGAACCGGCCGCCGGCGCGCCACACCTCCTCGATGACCCGTCCCACCCGGCGGTCCCCACGGGAGAGCAGTCCTTCGATGATGCCGGGCCGGCCGTCGTGGTAGCGGAAGCCGATCGCGCGGCCGAACTGCTTGTCGGCGCGCACCGTGTCCCGCAGCTGCTGCAGCCGGTCGTCGGTGGTCTCGTGGTCGAGCTGCGCGGCCCACTGGAACGGGGTGTGCGGCTTGGGGACGAACCCGCCGATCGACACCGTGCACCGGATGTCGTTGCGGCCGGAGACCTCACGCCCCTTGGCGATCACCTTCTTGGCCAGGTCGCCGATCTCGAGCACGTCCTCGTCGGTCTCCGTGGGCAGCCCGCACATGAAGTAGAGCTTGACCTGCCGCCAGCCGTGGGAGTACGCCGTCGCGACGGTCCGGATCAGGTCCTCCTCGGTGACCATCTTGTTGATCACCTTCCGCATCCGCT
>JAICRS010000037.1 GCA_025966335.1 Nocardioidaceae bacterium | reverse complement strand
TAGTGCACGTAGGCGTCCTCGTCGACGATGATCAGCGTCCGCTCGAACTGGCCCATGTTCTCGGTGTTGATCCGGAAGTAGGCCTGCAGCGGGATGTCGACGTGCACACCCTTCGGGACGTAGATGAACGAGCCACCGGACCACACCGAGGTGTTCAGCGCGGCGAACTTGTTGTCGCCGACCGGGATGACCGTGCCGAAGTACTCCCGGAACAGCTCGGGCTGCTCACGCAGGGCGGTGTCGGTGTCGAGGAACAGGACGCCCTGCTCCTCGAGGTCCTCGCGGATCTTGTGGTAGACGACCTCGGACTCGTACTGCGCGGCGACACCGGAGACGAGGCGCTGCTTCTCCGCCTCGGGGATGCCGAGCTTGTCGTAGGTGTTCTTGATGTCCTCGGGCAGGTCGTCCCAGCTGGTCGCCTGCTTCTCGGTGGACCGGACGAAGTACTTGATGTTGTCGAAGTCGATGGTGCCGAGCTCGCCGCCCCAGGTGGGCATCGGCTTGCGGTCGAAGAGCTTGAGCCCCTTCAGACGCAAATCGAGCATCCACTGCGGCTCGTCCTTCTTCGAAGAGATGTCCCGCACGACCTCCTCGTTCAGCCCGCGCTTGGCCGTGGCGCCGGCGGTGTCCGAGTCGGACCAACCGAACTCGTACTTGCCGATGCCTTCGAGCTCCGGGTTGCGCTGGTCGATCGTGGTCATGAACTCAACCTCTCGTTTGACAGAACCGTGGTGGGTGCTCCGCCGCGTGTGGGCGGACCCGGGATGCAGGTGGTGCACACGCCGTCGCCGTGCGCGATGGTGGCCAGCCGCTGGACGTGGCGACCGAGCAGCTTGCTGATCACCTCGGTCTCCGCCTCGCACAGCTGGGGAAACTCGTGTGCGACGTGCGAGACCGGGCAGTGCTGCTGGCACAGCTGCTCGCCGACCGGACCCTGCCGGACCGAGGCGGCGTAGCCGCCCTGGGTGAGCGCCCGGGCCAGCGCCTCGGCCGGGGAAAGCTCGGGCTGGGCCTCGACGATGTCGCGGTAGTGCGTCTCCAGGTCGGCCACCCGGCGCCGCGCGAACTCGAGCACCGCATGGTCCCCACCGGTCTCGGCGAGGAACCGCAGGGCCTGGACCGCGAGGTCGTCGTACTGCTGGTCGAACTGGTCGCGGCCGGACTCGGTCAGCGCGAAGGACTTCGCCGGCCTGCCCCGGCCTCGGGTGCCGTGCACCCGGGGCTCGCGGGCCTCGATGGCGCCGATGGCGATCATGTGGTCGAGGTGGCGGCGGACCGCGGCGGCGGTCAGGTCGAGCCGCTCCGCGAGCGCGGCCGCCGTGCTGGGGCCGTTCTCGAGGATCGACCGGGCCACCCGCTCACGCGTAGGTGCGTCGCCGAGCGGGGCGCCGAGATGTGCACCGTCGAATTCCACAACATCATTGTGTCGTTAATAGGGGGCCGGTTTCAAATAAGGTCACCCTAATCACGCCGTATGGGCGTCCGGGGCACACCGGCCCGGCGCCGCGAGTGAGCGGGGTCACTGCTTGCTGACCTTCCGCTGCGGGGCCGCATGCAGGCTACCTACACTTTGCGGGTGCCCCTGTCCCCCGACCCGTCCTCGCCTGCGGTCGCAGTCGAGGGCCTGGTGATGCGGTACGGCGACAAGGTGGCCGTCGACGGGCTGAGCCTGAACGTGGCACGCCACACGATCACCGCGGTGCTCGGCCCCAACGGCGCGGGGAAGACCACCACCCTGGAGACCTGTGAGGGATACCGCTCCCCGCACCGGGGCACCGTCCGCGTGCTCGGTCTCGACCCCGCGCGGCGTCGACGCGACCTGCTCCCCCGGATCGGCGTGATGCTGCAGTCCGGCGGCGCCTGGTCCGGGGTCCGGGCGGTCGAGATGCTGCGCCACATCGCCGCCCTCCACGCCGAGCCCCTCGACGTCCCGATGCTGGTCGAACGGCTCGGCCTCGGCGAGTGCGGGCGCACGCCGTACCGGCGACTGTCTGGCGGACAGCAGCAGCGACTCGCCCTGGCGATGGCCGTGGTCGGGCGTCCCGAGCTGGTGTTCGTCGACGAGCCGACCGCCGGGATGGACCCGCAGGCCCGTCGGACCACCTGGGACCTGCTCGAGGAGCTCCGCGCCGACGGGGTGACGATCGTGCTCACCACGCACTACATGGACGAGGCGGAGCGGCTCGCCGACCAGATCCACGTGATCGACCACGGCCGGCTGATCGCGTCCGGGACCCCGATCGAGCTGACCCGCGGGAGCGGCACCTCGACGATCCGGCTCGTCGTCACCGAGCCGTTCCCGGCGGACGCACCGAGCTCGCTGTCCGCGGCGCTCGGTCCGCTGACCGACGTGCAGCCGATCAACGAGCACAGCCTGCTGATCACCGGGCCGGCCGACGCCTCCACACTGGCCAAGATCAGCGCCTGGTGCGAGCACCACGGGGTGCTGCCCGAGTCGCTGACCCTGGGCCAGCGCACCCTCGAGGACGTGTTCCTCCAGATCACCGGCCGGGAGCTGACCACATGAGGGCGATCAGCCGGGGAACGTTCACGCCGCGTCCCGGCAGCGCTCCGCTGTCCCGCCAGGTGCTGGCGCAGGCCCGGATGGAGACCCGGCTGCTGCTGCGCAACGGCGAGCAGGTGCTGCTGGCCGTGGTGATCCCGTTGATCGTCCTGGTCGGCGGGATCGTCGCGGCGAAAAAGGTGGACCTGGAGTTCAGCCACAGCGCGGTCGACACCCTCACCCCGGGCGTCCTGGCGCTCGCGGTGATGTCCACCAGCTTCACCTCGCTGGCGATCGCCACCGGCTTCGAGCGTCGCTACGGGGTCCTCAAGCGGCTCGGGTCCTCCCCGCTGCCGCGCTCGGGCCTGTTGGCCGGCAAGGTCGGCGCGCTGCTGTTCGTCGAGGCGCTGCAGGTGCTCGTGATCGGGATCGTCGCGGGCGCGCTGGGCTGGACCTGGAACCCGTCGGCGGCGGGCCTGCTCGGGCTACTCGGCTGCATCCTGCTGGGCACCGCCGCGTTCGCGTCGCTGGGCCTGTTCCTGGCCGGGGTGCTGCGGGCCGAGGCGACCCTGGCCGCCGCGAACCTGGTGTACCTGCTGCTGATGGCCGGTGGCGCCGTGGTGTTCCCGACCACCACCTACGGCAGCTTCGGCAGCGTGCTCGCCTGGCTGCCCTCGGGCGCACTCGGCAACGGGATGCGCACCGTCTTCCTCGACTCCGCCTTCCCCGCCCTGCCGCTGCTGGTGCTGGCCGCCTGGGCGGTGCTCGGCACCATCCTGACCGCGAGGACGTTCAAGTGGGAGTGAAGCTCACCGAGCCGGCGACCGCCTCCACCGCGCCGGGCCGTGCTGCTACCTGGATCCGCCCGCTGGCGGTCGCCAGCCTGGTCGTCAACATCCTGATCGTGCTGACCGGCGGCGTGGTGCGGCTCACCGCGTCCGGCCTCGGCTGCCCGACGTGGCCGCGCTGCACCGACGAGTCGTTCGTGCCGCACGGCGCCCTCGGGATCCACGGCGCCATCGAGTTCGGGAACCGGATGGTGACCTTCCTGGTCGCCGCGGTGGCCATCGCCACGTTCGTCGTCGCGTGGCGGCTCGGTCGACCGTCGGTCGTGCGGCTCGCGCTGATCCTCGGACTCGGGGTACCGGCCCAGGCGCTGATCGGCGGCATCACCGTGCTCACCGACCTCAACCCGTGGGTGGTGGCGTTCCACCTCCTCGTGTCGCTGGCGATGATCGGTGTCGCCGTCCTACTCCTGCGTCGCCTGGACGAGGGCGACGGGCCGGCCCTGCTCACCGTCCCGGCACCCACGGCGTGGCTGGTCCGCGTCACCTTCGTGGCCGGGTGGGTGGTGCTCTACCTCGGCACGGTGGTCACCGGCAGCGGTCCCCACGCCGGCGACGTGGACGCGCCGCGGAACGGCCTGGACCCGGCGATGATGAGCCAGCTGCACACCGACGTGGTCTTCCTGCTCCTCGGACTGACCCTCGGCTCCCTGTTCGCGCTGCGCGCGACGGGCGCCCCGGCCCGCGCGGTCCGAGCCGCCTGGGTGCTGCTCGTCGCCGAGCTGGCACAGGGCGTGATCGGCTTCGTGCAGTACTTCACCGACCTGCCGGTCGTCCTGGTCGGCCTGCACCTGCTGGGCGCGGCCCTCATCTCGGCCGCGCTGACCTGGCTGCTGGTCGGTGTCCGCGACCGGGCCTGAATCACTTGAACGACACCCCACCTGCGCCCCCGTGACGCAGGTCGGGTGTCTGGTTTACCCGTTATGACGCACCCCATGCGGTTTTGGTTGCATGCTCGGAAGAAGAATCACGAGCGCCCCGTCGAGGCGGCTCGCAGCCGGCCGAACTCCTCGGCGAGCGCCGGTGCGGGCCAGTGCGCGTTGAGCCCGCTCGGGTTGGGCAGGACCCAGATCCGGGTGTCGCCCAGGGTCGTCGGCTGCGGGCCGACCCCCGCACGCGGCTCGGCGAACGCCGCGCGGAAGGCGGTGATACCGACCACGGCGAGCCAGCGCGGCCGGTACCGGTGCACCTTGGCCACCAGCTCCGCTCCCCCGGCCACGAGCTCGTCGCGGCTCAGCTCGTCGGCACGCGCGGTCGCCCGCGGCGCGACGTTGGTGATCCCGAGGCCGAGGGCGAGCAGCTGGTCCTGCTCCTCGGGGCGGAGCCGGCGGGGGGTGAACCCGGAGGCCTCCAACGCGGGCCAGAACCGGTTGCCCGGCCGGGCGAAGTGGTGCCCGGTCGCGGCCGACCACAGGCCGGGGTTGATCCCGCTGAAGAGCACCGACAACCCCTCGCCGATGACGTCGGGGATGGTCCGGTCGCGCGCCGCCTCGAGCGCGGCGGCCGTGGGCCGCGTCGGCAAGCTGCCGGCCTCAGCCGGTGATCAGCGGGTCCAGCGCGACCGCGACGAACAGCAGCGAGAGGTACATGTTCGACCAGTGGAACAGCCGCATGGGCTTGAGGTCGCTGACGTCGTCGCTCTTCGCGGAACGGCCGAGCAGGAGGTGCGACTCGACCAGGAACGCCGCCCCGAGCAGCACCGCGGCGGCGGGGTAGAACCAGCCGGTGCCGGCCACCGGCCAGAGCAGCAGTGAAGTCGCCACCATCACGTAGGAGTAGGCGACGATCTGCCGGGCAACGGTCCGCGCGCCGGCGACGACCGGGAGCATCGGGACCCCGGCGGCCGCGTAGTCCTCGCGGTAGCGGATCGCCAGCGCCCAGAAGTGCGGTGGGGTCCAGAAGAACACGACAAGGAAGAGGACCACGGGCGCCCAGGCCAGCTCGCCGGTCACCGCGGTCCAGCCGATCAGCGCCGGGAAGCACCCGGCGGCACCGCCCCAGACGATGTTCTGGGTGGTCCGCCGCTTCAGGATCATCGTGTAGCCCACGACGTAGAAGACGTTGGCCGCAACCGCCAGCACCGCGGAGAGCCAGTTCACCAGCAGGCCGAGCAGCAGGGTGGAGACCACACCCAGCGCGAGCCCGAACACCAGCGCGGCCCGGGGACTGACGATGTGTCGCGGCAGCGCCCGGCGGCGGGTACGTCGCATCCGCTCGTCGATGTCGCGGTCGTAGACGCAGTTCAACGCGTTCGCGCTGCCCGCCGAAAGGGTGCCGCCGACGACGGTGGCGACGACCAGGCCGAGCGGCGGGACACCCCGCTGGGCGAGGAACATCACCGGGACCGTGGTCAGCAGGAGGAGCTCGATGATCCGTGGCTTGGTGAGGCCGACGTACGCCGCCAGCACGTCACGGGGGGAGGCCGGTCCGGTCCTCTGCGGCTGCACAGAGACCTGGGGATCGACGGCCGTCACGAAAACCTCGAGTTCAATGATTGCGTTGGGCGCTCAATAGGCTACCCAGGAGTCTAGTGCCGGGGCATGGGAAGTGAGCCATCGGGCAACCGCTAGGAGGGTGTGCATCTGCTCACCCCGGCTGAGTAGGCTCGGGGCGAGGCCGGCCGGCCCGGGAGGACCGCCGCAGAGCCACTCCCGCAGCACCTGGACGCTGAACCACAGTTGAGAGGAACGCACGCTCGTGAGCAACGCACGGACCGCCACACTCGAATGGACCGACGTCGACCGGCGTGCGGTGGACACCGCCCGCGTGCTGGCGATGGACGCGGTGCAGAAGGTCGGCAACGGCCACCCCGGTACGGCGATGAGCCTCGCGCCGGTCGCCTACACGCTGTTCCAGAAGGTGATGCGGCACAATCCGGCCGACCCGGACTGGGCCGGGCGGGACCGGTTCGTGCTGTCCTGCGGCCACTCCAGCATCACCTTGTACACCGAGCTCTACCTGGCCGGCTTCGGGCTCGAGATCGACGACCTCAAGTCGCTGCGCACCTGGGGCAGCAAGACCCCGGGGCATCCCGAGTTCGGGCACACCTCGGGCGTCGAGACCACCACCGGCCCGCTCGGCCAGGGTGTCGCCAACGCGGTCGGCATGGCGATGGCCGCCCGCCGCGAACGCGGCCTGCTCGACCCGGACGCGGCCGAGGGGCAGAGCCCGTTCGACCACCACATCTACGCCATCTGCAGTGACGGAGACCTCCAGGAGGGGGTCAGCGGCGAGGCATCCTCGATCGCCGGTCACCAGCAGCTCGGGAACCTCACCCTGATCTACGACGACAACGACATCTCGATCGAGGGCGACACCGACATCGCGTTCAGCGAGGACGTCGCCGCCCGCTACGAGGCCTACGGCTGGCACGTGCAGCGCGTCGACTGGACCAACGGCGGCAAGGAGTACGTCGAGGACGTCGACGCCCTGTGGAACGCGATCGAGGAGGCTCGGGCGGTCACCGACCGGCCGAGCTTCATCTCACTGCGGACGATCATCGCCTGGCCCGCGCCCAACGCCCAGGGCACCGGTGAGGCGCACGGCTCCGCCCTCGGTGAGGACGAGGTCGCGGCCACCAAGAAGATCCTGGGCTTCGACCCCGACCGCACCTTCGAGGTCTCCGACGAGGTCATCGAGCACACCCGCGGCGCGATCGAGCGCGGCAAGAAGGCGCAGGCCGCCTGGCAGGAGTCGTTCGACGCGTGGGCGGCCGGCAACGCAGAGCGGCACGCGCTCTACCAGCGGATGACCACCCGCACGCTGCCGAACGGCTGGGACGACGCGCTCCCCTCGTTCGACGCCGACCCGAAGGGGGTCGCCACCCGCAAGGCGTCCGGCGCGGTGCTCAGCGCGATTGCCCCGGCCCTGCCGGAGCTGTGGGGCGGCTCGGCGGACCTCGCCGGCTCCAACAACACCACGCCGAAGGGCGAGCCGTCGTTCGTCCCCGAGGAGAGGTCGACCAAGGAGTTCTCCGGCAACGAGTTCGGCCGGGTGCTGCACTTCGGCATCCGCGAGCACGCGATGGGCTCGGTGATGAACGGGATCGCCCTGCACGGCGGCACCCGCGTCTACGGCGGCACGTTCCTGGTCTTCTCCGACTACATGCGCCCCGCCGTCCGGCTGGCCTCGATCATGCAGCTGCCCGTCACCTACGTGTGGACCCACGACTCGATCGGCCTCGGCGAGGACGGCCCGACGCACCAGCCGATCGAGCACCTGGCCGCACTGCGCGCGATCCCCGGCCTGGACGTCGTACGCCCGGCGGACGCCAACGAGACGGTTGCCGCGTGGAAGGCCGTGCTCGAGCACACCGACCGGCCGGCCGGTCTCGCGCTGACCCGGCAGAACGTGCCGACCTTCCCTCGCGGTGAGGACGGGTTCGCCAGCACCGAGAACGTGGCCAAGGGCGGCTACGTCCTGCTCGACGTCGAGGGCGGCGCTCCGGACGTGATCCTGATCGGCACCGGCTCGGAGGTGCAGCTCGCGGTCGAGGCCCGCACCCAGCTCGCCGAGAAGGGCGTCCGCGCCCGCGTGGTGTCGATGCCGTGCCGGGAGTGGTTCGACGCGCAGGAGCAGTCCTACCGCGACACCGTGCTTCCGCCGATCGTCAAGGCCCGCGTCAGCGTCGAGGCCGGCGTGGCCCAGGGCTGGCGCGAGGTCGTCGGTGAGGCCGGCCGGATCGTCTCCCTCGAGCACTTCGGCGCGTCCGCCGACTACGCCCGGATCTTCAAGGAGTTCGGGATCACCGCGGAGGCCGTGGTGCTCGCCGCGGAGGAGAGTATGCAGGTCGCCAACGGGTAAGTCCCGGAAGCGCCCACCCACTACATCTGAATACCGTCAACCCGGGAGGAACCGATGTCTGAACGTCTGAAGGCTCTTGCGGACGCAGGAGTGTCGATCTGGCTGGACGACCTGTCCAGAGAGCTCATCGAGACCGGGGACCTCGCCGACCTGGTGAAGAACAGCTCGGTCGTCGGGATCACGACGAACCCCACGATCTTCGCCACCGCCCTCAGTGAGGGCGAGCGGTACAACGACCAGGTCACCGAGCTCGCCCGCTCGGGTGCGTCGGTGGACGACACGGTCTTCGAGCTCACCACGTACGACGTGCGCGAGGCCTGCGACGTCATGCTCGACACGTTCCAGCGAACGGGAGGGGTCGACGGACGTGTCTCGATCGAGGTCGCTCCCGGACTCGCGTCCGACACCGACGCCACCATCGCCTCGGCGAAGAAGCTGTGGTCCGCCGTGGACCGGCCGAACCTGTTCATCAAGATCCCGGCGACCACCGAGGGCGCACCGGCGATCACCGCCGTGCTAGCGGAGGGGATCAGCGTCAACGTGACCCTGATCTTCGGGCTGGGCCGCTACGAGGGCGTGATGGACGCCTACCTCGACGGTCTGGAGCAGGCGAAGGCCAACGGCAAGGACCTCTCCGAGATCCACTCGGTCGCGTCGTTCTTCGTGTCCCGGGTGGACACCGAGATCGACAAGCGGCTCGACGCCGTCGACGACCCGCGGGCGCAGGAGCTCAAGGGCAAGGCCGGGATCGCGAACGCCCGGCTGGCCTACGAGAAGTACGAAGAGGTCTTCAGCGACGACCGGTTCCGCGCGCTCAAGGCGGACGGGGCGAACACCCAGCGCCCGCTGTGGGCCTCGACCGGCGTGAAGAACCCGGACTACCCCGACACCATGTACGTCACAGACCTGCTGGTGCCGAACACCGTGAACACCATGCCGGAGAAGACCATGGAGGCCTTCGCCGACCACGGCGAGGTCAAGGGTGACCAGGTCACCGGCAACTACGACCATGCCCGGAAGGTGATGGCCGACCTGGCCGAGCTCGGCATCGACTACGACGACGTGATCGCCACCCTCGAGCACGAAGGCGTGGACAAGTTCGTGAAGTCCTGGGACCAGCTCGTGGACACGGTCCGGGACCACCTGGAGAACGCGGGCAAGCAGTGACGGCGGCCCTCGAGGTCGTTGCCACAGGCGCGGCGGCCGACGCGATCAGCAGTGCCGTGCCGGGTCTCGTCGAGGGCCAGTTCGCCAGCCGCCTGTTCGCCCGGGACGCCACCCTGTGGGGCGCCGAGGCGGAGCCGGAGGCTTCCATCCGGCTCGCCTGGGTCGACCTGCACCGGACCTCACGTCCGCTGCTCGGCGAGATCGCCGCACTCCGCAGCGAGCTGAACGACGAGGGGGTGGACCACGTCGTGCTCTGCGGCATGGGCGGGTCGTCCCTGGCGCCGGAGGTGATCTGCGCGACCGGCGGCGTCGAGCTGACCGTCCTGGACTCCTCCGACCCGGACCAGGTCCGGGCCGCTCTCGGTGACCGGCTGGAACGCACCGTGGTGGTCGTGTCGAGCAAGTCCGGCTCCACGGTGGAGACCGACTCACAGCGCCGCGCCTACGTCCGGGCGTTCGAGGACGCCGGCATCGACCCGTCCCGCCGGATGGTGATCGTCACCGATCCGGGCAGCCCGCTCGACGAGCAGTCCCGGGAAGCGGGCTTCCGGGTGGTCAACGCCGACCCGCAGGTGGGCGGTCGCTACTCCGCACTGACGGCGTTCGGGCTGGTCCCCAGCGGCCTGGCCGGCGCGGACATCGCGGCGCTGCTCGAGGATGCCGACGCCGTCGCGGACCTGCTCGCCGAGGACGACGAGGGCAACCCGGGTCTCCGGCTCGGCGCCGCGATCGCCGGCACCCAGCCGCTGCGGGACAAGCTGGTGATCGTCGACGAGGGCTCCGGGCTGGTCGGCTTCGCGGACTGGGCGGAGCAGCTGATCGCCGAGAGCACCGGCAAGGCCGGCACCGGCCTGCTGCCGGTCGTGGTCACGGACACCGCCGCCCCCGAGGTCGCGCTGCCGCCGCACGACGTGACGATCGTCCGGCTCACCGACGACACCGATGACGAGGACCGCCTTCCGGAGAGCGGCGGGTCGGACGTGTCCGTCACCGGTGCGCTCGGAGCGCAGCTGCTGCTGTGGGAGGTGGCCACCGCCGTGGCCGGGCAGATCCTCGGGATCAACCCGTTCGACCAGCCGGACGTGGAGAGCGCGAAGAAGGCCGCCCGGCAGATGCTGGAGGGCCCTCCCAAGAGGGCCGCCGCCGACCTCGTCGACGGGGCGGTCGAGGTCCGGGCCCTCGGCGGCTCCTGGCTCGACGACGCGAACACGGTCGGCGAGGCCGTCGACCGGGTCCTCGCGGAGCTCGACGACAAGACCGGGTACGTCGCGGTGATGGCCTACCTGGACCGGACCCGGCCGACCGACCTCGAGGATGTCCGTCGACGCCTCGCCGTCCGCACGAAACGCCCGGTGACGTTCGGCTGGGGACCTCGGTTCCTGCACTCCACCGGCCAGTTCCACAAGGGCGGGCCGCCGGTCGGCGTCTACATCCAGATCACCGGCGAACCGGTCGACGACGTCGCCGTCCCGGGCCGCGAGTTCAGCTTCGGGACACTGGTCGCTGCCCAGGCCGCCGGCGACGCCCGGGTCCTCGCCGACCACGGACGCCCGGTGCTGCGGCTGCACCTCACCGACGTCGAGGCCGGCCTCCCGCAGGTGCTGGAGGCGCTCGGGTGACCGGGACCACGTTCGACAACCCGCTACGCGACCCCCAGGACCGGCGACTCCCCCAGATCGCCGGCCCCTGCGGGCTGGTGATCTTCGGCGTCACCGGAGACCTGTCCCGCAAGAAGCTGATGCCGGCCATCTACGACCTGGCCAACCGCGGCCTGCTCCCGCCCGGCTTCTCCCTGGTCGGGTTCGCCCGCCGCGACTGGGCAGACCAGGACTTCGCACAGATCGTGCACGACTCCGTGAAGGAGCACTCGCGCACCGCATTCCGGGAGGAGGTCTGGCAGCAGCTCTCCGAAGGCTTCCGGTTCGTGCCCGGCGACTTCAGCGACGACGTCGCCTTCGACGCGCTCCGGCAGACCATCCTGGACCTCGACAAGGTGCGCGGCACCGGCGGCAACCACGCGTTCTACCTGTCCATCCCGCCGCGCTTCTTCGCCGACGTGATCGGACAGCTCAAGGAACACGGCCTGGCCAGTCCCGGTGAGGACTCCTGGCGGCGGGTCGTCGTCGAGAAGCCCTTCGGCAGCAACCTCGAGACCGCCCGCGAGCTGAACGCGATCATCTCCGAGGTGTTCCCGCCCGAGTCGGTGTTCCGGATCGACCACTACCTGGGCAAGGAGACCGTCCAGAACATCCTGGCGATGCGGTTCGCCAACGCGATGTTCGAGCCGATCTGGAACTCGAACTACGTCGACCACGTCCAGATCACGATGGCCGAGGACATCGGCATCGGCGGTCGCGCCGGCTACTACGACGCGATCGGCGCGGCCCGCGACGTGATCCAGAACCACCTGCTGCAGCTGATGGCCCTGATCGCGATGGAGGAGCCCACCTCCTTCGACGCGAAGCATCTGCGGATCGAGAAGCAGAAGGTGCTGGAGTCCGTCGTACTCCCCCGACGGCTGGACCTGAGCACCGCGCGAGGCCAGTACACCGAGGGCTGGGCCGGCGGCGTGAAGGTGCCCGGCTACACGCAGGAGGAGGACATTCCCGACGACTCGGCGACCGAGACGTTCGCGGCGATCAAGCTCAACATCGAGTCCCGCCGCTGGGCGAACGTGCCGTTCTACATCCGGGCCGGCAAACGCCTCGGACGGCGCGTCACCGAGGTCGCGGTGGTGTTCAAGCGGGCGCCGCACCTCCCCTTCAGCGACACGGCCGTCGAGGAGCTCACGGAGAACGCGCTGGTGATCCGGGTCCAGCCCGACGAGGGGATCACGATCCGGTTCGGCTCCAAGGTGCCCGGCCCGACCATGGAGATCCGCGACGTCAGCATGGACTTCGCCTACGGCGGCTCGTTCACCGAGTCCAGCCCGGAGGCCTACGAGCGGTTGATCCTCGACGTCCTGCTCGGTGAGCCGCCGCTGTTCCCGCGCCACGAGGAGGTCGAGCTCTCCTGGAAGATCCTCGACCCGATCGTGGAGTACTGGGCTCGCCACGGCAGGCCGGACACCTACCCCTCGGGGACCTGGGGACCGGAGTCGGCCGTCAAGATGCTGGCCCGCGACGGACGCGTCTGGAGGCGGCCATGACCCAACCGGGGATGATGGAGCTCACCGACACGAGCTCCAGCGCGATCGCCGCGGAGTTCCTGCGGGCCCGGCGCCGGGCCGGCAGCCCCGCGATGGGGATGGTGATGACGCTGGTCTTCGTCGTCGACGAGGAGGACGCCGAGGACGCGATGGACACCGCGCGCGCCGCCTCGCGCGAGCACCCGGCCCGGGTGCTCGGCCTGATCCTCGGCAACCCGCGCGGTCCCGCCCAGGTCGACGCCCAGGTCGGGATCGGCTCCGGATGGACCGGCGAGACGGCGCTGATCCGGCTGAGCGGCGAGGTCACCAAGCACCCCGAGTCCGTCGTGCTGCCATTGCTGCTCCCCGACTCCCCCGTCGTCGTCTGGTGGCCGACCAGGGCACCCGCCGACCCCGCGGACGACCCGCTCGGCAAGCTCGCCAAGCGCCGGATCACCGACGCGGCCGCGGTCCCCCGCAGCAAGTCCAAGGCGATGTTCACCCAGTGCCGGAACTACGCCCCCGGCAACACCGACCTGGCCTGGACCCGGATCACCGGCTGGCGGGCGCTGCTCGCCGCCGCGTTGGACCAGAACCCGGCCAAGGTGCTGTCCGCCTCGGTGACCGCCGAACGGATCAGCCCCAGCGCGGACCTGCTCTCGGCCTGGCTGGCCGACCGGCTGAAGATCGAGGTCACCCGGAAGAGCTCCGACGGCCCCGGGATCACCGACGTGGTCATGGAGACCAAAGAGGGCCGGATCAGCCTGGTCCGCTACGACGGGAAGCTCGCCACGCTGTCCGCGACCGGTCAGCCCGACCGTCCGGTCGCCCTCAAACTCCGAGAGATGCCGGAGCTGCTCGCCGAGGAGCTGCGCCGACTGGACCCGGACGACATCTACGCCGCGACCGTGAAGAAGATGGTCAGGATGCACCACGCGAACCCGACGGCGGAAGGATCCTGACGTGACCGAGCCCGAGATCAGCACCCATCCCGGCCCCGACGAGCTCGCCGACGCGGTCGCCGCCCGGCTGGTGGAGCGGCTGGCCGACCTGCAGCGCCGCGGGCGAGTGCCCTCGGTCGTGCTGACCGGCGGCAGCATCGCGGTGAAGATCCACGAGGCCGTCGCGCGGGCCACCGATCGCGACTCCGTGGACTGGGGCCGGGTGGACTTCTGGTTCGGCGACGAACGGTTCGTGCCGGCCGACAGCCCGGACCGCAACGTGGGCCAGGCCCGCGCGGCCATGCTGGACCGGCTCCCGGTGGATCCGGCTCGGGTGCATGAGATCGCGCCGTCCGACGGCGAGTACGCCGACGACGTGGACGCGGCCGCCGCCGGCTACGCCGACCGGCTCCGCGCGGCATCGGCTTCCGACGAGGACGCGACGCCCCGCTTCGACGTACTGATGCTGGGAATCGGCCCGGACGGGCACTGTGCGTCACTGTTCCCCGGGCGCCGGGAGATGTACGACGAGCGGGCGGTCGTCGCGGTCCGGGACTCCCCGAAACCGCCACCGACCCGGGTCACGTTGACCATGGCTCCGCTGCGCCGGGCGAGCGAGGTGTGGTGGGTGGCCGCAGGCGACGAGAAGGCGCAAGCGGTCCACGACGCTGTGACGGGGAGTGACCTGGACGCGGTGCCCGCGGCCGGTCCCGAGGGGGTCGAGCGGACCGTGTGGTTCCTGGACGAGGCCGCCGCGTCACGGCTCCCGGCCGGCTGGGTCAGAAGATGATCTCGCCGCGTTTGCGCTTGTCGCGCAGGGTCTGGATCGCCTCGTCGAGGATGTCGGCGGCCTCCTGGTCGGAGCGCCGTTCCTTCACGTAGGCCAGATGGGTCTTGTAGGGCTCGATCTTCGGCGGCGGCGGCGGGTTGTCGGAGTCCAGGCTGGCCGGCAGGCCGCACCGCGGGCAGTCCCAGGACTCGGGGATCTGCGCCTCGACGGCGAAGGTGATCACCGACTCGTGCTCATGGGCACAGAAGTAGACCACGCGCTGGCGCGGAGCAGCGTCACCGCGCTCCGCCTCGCCCATCGGCCCGGCACCGACACGGCTGCCTCGTATGGCGCTTCCTCCACCAGCCACGCTACGTACTCCTCGTCAGTTCGGTCAGCTGCCGCTCTTCAGCAGCAGGCCCAGGGCGATGATGCATGCGAACCAGATGACGCCTGTGCCGACCGTGATCCGGTCGAGGTTGCGCTCGGCGACCGAGGATCCACCGAGACCGCTCGAGACGCCGCCTCCGAACATGTCGGAGAGCCCGCCGCCGCGGCCCTTGTGCATCAGGACCAGCACGATCATCAGCAGGCTCGAAAGCATGAGCAGCACAGTAAAGATGGTAACCACGGTGGGAAAGCCTAACTCACGATCGGGGACTCAGATGACAGGCATGTCGTAAAACCGGCAGATGCCGCCGAACTCGTCGGCCTGCAGGCTGGCTCCGCCGACCAGGCAACCGTCGACGTCCGGCTTCTCCATGATGCCACCCACGTTGGCGGCCTTCACCGATCCGCCGTAGAGGACCCGGACCGCAGCCGCAGCTTCCTCGGAGAAGCTGTCCGCGACGCAGGACCGCACCGCCTCGCACACCTCCTGCGCGTCGTCGGGCGTGGCCACCTCACCGGTGCCGATCGCCCACACCGGCTCGTAGGCGATCACCAGGCCGGCGACCTGCTCGGGGCTCAGCCCGGCGAGCGAGCCGGTCAGCTGGCTGATGCAGTGCTCGACGTGACCGCCCGCCCTGCGGATGTCGATCCCTTCGCCGACGCAGACGATCGGCGTGATCCCGGCGGACAGCGCCTTGGTCGCCTTGGCGCAGACCACCGCGTCGGTCTCGCCGTGCTGCTCGCGCCGCTCGGAGTGTCCGACCACGACGTAGGAGCAGCCGAGCTTGGCCAGCATCGACGCGGAGATGTCGCCGGTGTGCGCGCCGTTGTCGTGCGGGGACACGTCCTGCGCGCCGTACCTGATCTTGAGCCGGTCACCGTGGACCAGGGTCTGCACGCTGCGGAGGTCGGTGAACGGCGGGACCACCACCACCTCGACCTTCTCGTAGTCGTGCTTCTTGTCCGAGAGGGTCCACGCCAGCTTCTGGACCAGGACCACCGCTTCCTGGTGGTTGAGGTTCATCTTCCAGTTGCCGGCCATCAGCGGCACGCGCGTGTGCTTCATCAGTTCTCCTCGATGCGTGGTCTCGACAGGCTCGACCAACGGGTTACGGACCAACGGGTAACGGACCAGCGGGTCAGGACAGTACGTCGATGCCGGGTAGCTGTGCGCCTTCGAGGTACTCGAGGCTCGCCCCACCACCGGTCGAGATGTGCCCGAACGCCGACTCGTCGAAGCCGAGCTGGCGCACCGCGGCCGCGGAGTCGCCGCCGCCCACGACCGACAGCCCGTCGACCTTGGTCAGCGCCTCGGCGACGGCTCGGGTGCCCCCGGCGAACTGCTCGAACTCGAAGACGCCCATCGGCCCGTTCCAGAAGACCGTCCGGGCGTCGGCGAGCGCGTCGGCGAACGTCTTCTCCGAGTCGGGGCCGATGTCCAGCCCGATCCGGTCGGCGGGGATCCGGTCCGCGGGGACGACGGACGCCTCGGCCGTCTCCGCGAACTCCTCGGCGACCCGGATGTCGCTGGGCAGCACGATCTGCACGCCGGTCTGCTCGGCCCGGCGGAGGTACTCCCGGCAGGTGTCGAGCTGGTCCTCCTCGAGCAGGCTCTTGCCGACCTCGTGGCCCTGGGCCTTGAGGAACGTGAACACCATCCCGCCGCCGATCAGCAGCCGGTCGGCCTTGCCCAGCAGGTTGTCGATCACCCCGAGCTTGTCGGAGACCTTGGACCCGCCGAGCACCACGACATAGGGCCGCTCCGGGTCCTCGGTGAGCCGGCGCAGCACGTCGATCTCCGCGGCGACCAGGTTGCCCATCGCGTGCGGAAGTCGCTGCGCCACGTCGTACACCGACGCCTGCTTGCGGTGGACGACGCCGAAGCCGTCGCTGACGAACAGGTCGGCCAGGGCGGCCAGCCGGTCGGCGAACTCGCCGCGGACCGCGTCGTCCTTGCTGGTCTCCCCCTCGTTGAACCGGACGTTCTCGAGCACGGCCACCTCGCCGTCCTCGAGGGCGTCCACGGTGGCCTGCGCGCTGGCGCCCACGGTGTCGGTGGCGAACGCGACGTCGCGCCCGAGCAGCTCACCGAGCCGGCGGGCGACCGGAGCCAGCGAGAACTGCGGGTCCGGTGCACCCTTGGGCCGGCCGAGGTGGGCGGTGACGACGACCCGGGCGCCGGCATCGGCGAGCTCCCGGATGGTCGGCACGCTGGCCCGGATCCGGCCGTCGTCGGTGATCATGTCGCCCTCGAGCGGCACATTCAGGTCGGACCGGACCAGGACCCGCTTGCCGCGGACGTCGCCCAGCGCGGACAGGCCGGACTTCGCTGCGTCGCTCATCCCGTGCGGGCTCAGAGCGTCTCGCCGACGTAGCTGACGAGGTCCGCGAGGCGGTTGGAGTAGCCCCACTCGTTGTCGTACCAGCCGACGACCTTGACCTGGTTCCCGAACACCTTGGTCAGGCCCGAGTCGAAGATGCAGGAGCTCGGGTCGGTGACGATGTC
>JAICRS010000044.1 GCA_025966335.1 Nocardioidaceae bacterium | reverse complement strand
GGTCAACGGCCTCGGCGTCGTCGGCTGGGGCGTCGGTGGCATCGAGGCCGAGGCCGCGATGCTCGGCCAGCCGGTGTCCATGCTGATTCCCCGGGTGGTCGGATTCAAGCTCTCCGGTGAGCTTCCCGAGGGCGCCACCGCGACCGACCTCGTGCTGACCATCACCGAGATGCTCCGTCAGCACGGCGTGGTCGGCAAGTTCGTCGAGTTCTACGGTTCCGGCGTCTCCGCCGTGCCGCTCGCGAACCGCGCCACGATCGGCAACATGTCGCCGGAGTACGGCTCGACGATCGCGGTGTTCCCGATCGACGACGAGACGATCACCTACATGCGGTTGACCGGACGTCCCGAGGAGCAGCTGGCTCTGGTCGAGGCCTACGCCAAGGAACAGGGCCTCTGGCACGACCCGGACGCCGAGCCGCGCTACTCCGAGCGGCTCGAGCTGGACCTCTCCACGGTGGTGCCGTCGCTGGCCGGGCCGAAGCGCCCCCAGGACCGGGTATCGCTCAGCGAGTCCAAGGAGGCGTTCCGCACCGCGCTCGCCGACTACGTCGCAGCCGACGAGACCGGTGGTGAGGACCGCAAGTCGGGCGTCCCCGGGCAGAAGAAGCCGTTCGGTGTCGTGTCCGCCGCCGATGAGGCCTCCGCGGAGTCGTTCCCTGCGAGCGACTCCCCGGCGTACTCCTCCGACGGCAATGGCGGGGGCGAGCCCAACGACTGGCACTCCGCGGCCGGTACGGCGAACGGTCGCCCCAGCAACCCGGCGCAGGTCGAGCTCGCCGACGGGACCAAGTTCGAGGTGGACCACGGCGCGGTCACGATCGCAGCGATCACCTCGTGCACGAACACCTCGAACCCGTCGGTGATGATCGGCGCAGCGCTGCTGGCGAAGAAGGCGGTCGAGAAGGGCCTCCAGCGCAAGCCCTGGGTCAAGACCACGCTCGCCCCCGGGTCGAAGGTGGTCAGCGACTACTACGAGCGGTCGGGTCTGACGCCGTACCTCGACAAGCTCGGCTTCAACCTGGTCGGCTACGGCTGCACCACCTGTATCGGTAACTCCGGGCCGCTGATCCCGGAGGTGAGCCAGGCGGTCAACGACAACGACCTCGCGGTGGTCTCGGTGCTCTCGGGCAACCGGAACTTCGAAGGCCGGATCAACCCCGACATCAAGATGAACTACCTGGCGTCCCCGCCGCTGGTGGTCGCCTACGCGCTCGCCGGTTCGATGGACGTCGACCTGTACAACGACCCGCTCGGTGTCGACCAGGACGGGAACGACGTGTTCCTCAAGGACCTGTGGCCCTCCGCGGCGGAGGTCGAGCAGGTCATCGGTGAGGCGATCAGCTCCGACATGTTCGACAGCTACGACGACGTGTTCGCCGGCGACGAGCTGTGGCGCAACCTGGAGACGCCGTCCGGTGACACGTTCGCCTGGGCCGACGACTCGACGTACGTCCGGAAGGCGCCCTACTTCGACGGGATGTCGGACGAGCCGTCGCCGGTCGAGGACATCACCGGCGCCCGGGTGCTGCTCAAGCTCGGGGACTCGGTGACCACCGACCACATCTCGCCGGCCGGAGCGATCAAGAAGGACTCGCCGGCAGGCAAGTATCTCGCCGAGCACGGCGTGCAGCAGCGGGACTTCAACTCCTACGGGTCCCGCCGCGGCAACCACGAGGTGATGATCCGCGGGACGTTCGCGAACATCCGGCTGCGCAACCAGCTGGCGCCGGGCACCGAAGGCGGCTTCACCCGCAACCTCATCGGCGACGGTGACGTCACCACGGTGTTCGAGGCCTCCGAGGCTTACATCGAGGCAGGCGTGCCGCTGGTGGTCCTGGCCGGCAAGGAGTACGGCTCCGGGTCGTCGCGGGACTGGGCCGCGAAGGGCACCGCGCTGCTCGGCGTGAAGGCCGTGATCGCGGAGTCCTACGAGCGGATCCACCGCTCCAACCTGATCGGCATGGGCGTGCTCCCGCTGCAGTACCCCGAGGGGGAGACCGCTGAGTCGCTCGGGCTGACCGGCGAGGAGACCTTCTCCGTCAGCGGCGTCACCGCCATGAACGACGGAGACACGCCGCAGACCGTGAGGGTCACCGCGGAGGCCGAGGATGGCAAGACGACCGAGTTCGACGCGGTCGTCCGGATCGACACCCCCGGCGAGGCGAGCTACTACCGCAACGGCGGAATCATGCAGTACGTGCTCCGCGGCCTGCTGAAGGGCTGACCCGACATCATCCTCGGGATCGACATCTGGGTGGCGGCCGTCCTGGCCGCCACCCTTGTCGTGGGAGCCGCCGTCCAGGGACTGGTCGGACTCGGCCTCGGGCTGGTCGCGGCACCCGTGGTGACCCTCTTCGCGCCCCAGCTGATGCCGGACCTGATGCTGTGGTTGGCCTTCCTGCTGCCCATGGTGACCCTCGCCCGTGAGCACCACCAGATCGACTGGCCCGGCCTGGCCTGGAGCGTTTCGGCCAGGATGCCCGGCACTGCGGTCGGTGTGGCCGTCGTCACCTGGGTCTCCACCCGCGAGCTGGGCATCGTCGTCGGGGTGATGGTGCTGGTGAGCGTGCTGCTCACGATCCGGGCGGTCCGCGTCCCGGTCACGCGCGGGACCCTGATCGCCGCCGGCTTCACCTCCGGCATCACCGGCACCGCGACGTCGATCGGCGGGCCGCCGATCGCGATCCTCTACCAGCACCGGGACCCGGTCCAGATCCGGTCCACCCTGGCGGTGTACTTCGTGTTCGGTGCAGCGTTCAGCCTGGTCGGGCTCGGTGTGGTCGGCGCGCTCGAGACGAGCACCATGTTCCTGGCGCTCCTTCTGGTGCCCTCGCTGGTTGTCGGGTTCATCGCCGCACGGCTGATGCACCGGGTGGTGCCGGCTCACCACATCCGCGGCGGTGTGCTCCTGGTCTGCGGACTGTCGGCCGTCGCCCTCCTGGTCAAGAGCCTGCTGTTCTAACGCGGCGCCACGATTGCGTCCGGCGCGCCGGGGAACACTGCTCCCATGCGCAGCGAGACGAAGAGATTCCACACCGGCGGCGACGACGTGGTGCTCGACATCAGCCGGGACTGTGCCGGGTTCGTGGCCGACGAGCAGGACGGCTTGCTGCAGCTGTTCGTGCCGCATGCCACCGCGGGGATCGCGATCCTGGAGACCGGGGCCGGCAGTGACGACGACCTGGTCGCGGCGCTCGCGGACCTGCTGCCCGCCGATGACCGGTGGCGCCATCAGCACGGCAGTCCCGGGCATGGCCGCTCCCACGTGATGCCCGCGCTGGTGCCGCCGTACGCCACCATTCCGGTCCTCGGCGGCCGGCTCCAGCTCGGCACCTGGCAGAGCATCTGCCTGGTGGACCTCAACGTCGACAACCCCGACCGTGAGGTCCGCTTCTCGTTCCTCCCTGGCTGAGCCGCGCCCGGGACGCACTCGCGGGCGCCGATCGCCCGGCTGCACAGCCGATCCCAAGTCGGCCCCCAGTCGGTCCCCAGAGCCGTCGAAGCGGTCACCCGCACTCTGGTCTCGTTCCTTCGACGACTGGAGACAACAGACCATGTCAGGCTTCCTGTACCGGCTCGGCGGGAGTGCCGCAGCCCACCCCTGGCGGACGATCTCCGCCTGGGTTCTCGTCGCAGCTGTGGCGTTCGCGCTCGCCGGCTCCTTCGGTGGCACGCCACAGGACGACTACGACGTTCCCGGCGCCCGCGCGCAGGCCGGGATCGAGATGCTCCGCGACCATGCCCCGGCAGCGGCGGGCGCCAGCGCCCAGGTCGTCGTGCACGACCCGACGGGACGGCCCTTGTCCGAGGACCTGCTGGCGGCGATGCGTGCGGACCTGTCCGGGATGGACCACGTATCCGCCGTGCTGCCGCCCCGGGTGTCCGCGGACAGTGACACCGCGCTCGTCACCGTCCAGTACGACGTGCCGGTGACCCATCCCGACCTGGCCGGCGAGACCGGGCCGCTCGAAGAGGCGGTCGCACCAGCCGTCGACGCCGGCCTGCAGGTCGAGCTCGGCGGTGAGCTGCCCGGCAGCGCCACCGCCGAGATGGACGGCCGCGGCGAGCTGATCGGGGTGGTGGTCGCACTCCTGCTGCTCGTCATCGCGTTCGGCTCCGTGGTCGGCTCCGGACTGCCCGTCGTGATCGCCCTGGTCGGCCTCGGCGTGGGCACCGCCGGCATCGGCCTGCTCGCGGCGGCCGCCGATGTGAGCACCGCGGCGCCGACCGTGGCCACGATGGTCGGTCTCGGCGTCGGTATCGACTACGCGCTGCTGCTGGTCACCCGTCACGTCGAGCACCTGCGCCAGGGGTACGGCGTGCGTGAGGCCGCCGCGCGTGCCGCCGCAACGGCCGGCCGGTCGGTCGTGTTCGCCTCGGCCACCGTCCTGGTCTCGCTCATGGGTCTGCGGCTGGCCGGACTGCCGGTCTACTCCTCCTTCGGCTTCGCCACGGCGATCGCCGTGGTCGCGGTGATGGCGGCCGCGCTGACCTTGGTCCCGGCGCTGTCCGGCCTCGCCGGGCAGCGGCTGCTGCCGCGCAAGATCCGGCGGCAACGCCCCGTCCGTGAGCGTGAGCCGTTCACCGCTCGGTGGGCTGCGATGGTCGGACGCCGTCCCCTGCCGTGGGCGCTGGCCGCCGTGCTCCTGATGCTGACCTTGGCCGCGCCGACCCTGGCGATGCGCACGTGGCCCCAGGACGCGAGCAGCCAGAGCCAGGACATGACCACCCGGCAGGCCTACGACCTGGTGGCCGAGGAGTTCGGGGCCGGCGCCAACGGCCCGTTCACCGTCGTCGTGGACCGGGAGCAGGTCTCCGACGAGCGGGTCGCCTCGATGGCTGCCGAGCTGGGAGAGCACCCCGGCGTCGCGGCTGTCAGCCCGGCGCAGGTATCGCCAGACGGGGCGATCGTCGTCGTGGAGGCACAACCGGAGTACGGGCCCACCGACGAACGGACCGGTGCGCTGGTCGAGCAGCTGCGGACCGACGTGCTGCCGCGCGGCGCGGAGCTGACCGGGATGACGCCGTTGTTCGCGGACATCGCCGACATGCTCGCGGAGCGGATCTGGCTGGTGATCGGTTTCGTTGTCGGTGTCTCGGTGCTGCTCCTGGCGATGGTGTTCCGTTCCGTCGTCGTCCCGCTCAAGGCAGCCGTGATGAACCTGCTCTCGATCGGCGCGGCGTACGGCGTGGTGACCGCGGCCTTCCAGTGGGGCTGGGCCACCGACCTGCTCGGTCTCGACCATGCGATGCCGGTGTCGAGCTGGGTGCCGATCCTGATGTTCGCGATCCTCTTCGGCCTGTCCATGGACTACGAGGTGTTCCTGCTCTCCCGGATCCGGGAGGACTGGCAGGCCACCGGGGACGCCCGCGGGAGCGTCGTACGCGGCCTGTCGGCCACCGGCCGGGTGATCTCCGCGGCCGCCGCCATCATGGTCGCCGTCTTCCTCGGCTTCGCCACCGAGGCCGATGTGGTGGTCAAGATGCTCGGCTTCGGAATGGCCGTCGCGATCGCGCTGGACGCGACCGTGGTCCGGATGGTCCTGGTGCCGGCGACGATGGCCATGCTCGGCCACCGGAACTGGTGGCTTCCCGGCTGGCTCGACCGTCTCCTGCCCCACGTCGACGCCGAGGTCTCGGTCGACGGACCGGCCGTGCCGACACCGGAGCCGGTGGCCGGTGACGACGAGGCCCGGGTCCCGGCGGGGGTCTGAGTCAGAAGGAGTAGGCCTCCCGCTGGTCGCGCAACCATGCTGCGGCCAGCGGGATGGCCCATTTCTCGCACAGCGCGAGGGCTTCGTCGGCGTGCCGGGCGGCGCGCCCCCTGTCGCCTGTTGTTGCCGCGGCCATCGCCAGGAAGGCGTCGACCGGTCCGAGGGCGACCCCGGAGCCGGCGGTGCAGGCCCGTCCCGCGAATGGGGCGAGCCGGCCGTAGGCGGCAGCCGCCAGTGCCCGGTCCCCGAGATGCAGGCTGTCCTCGGCGGAGGCTCCCCAGACCAGCATGGAGAACCAGGTGTCGGCCTCAAGGTCGATCTCGCGGCCGGCGTAGAACGCGCGGGCCTCGTCCGCCATCCCGGCCCGGAGCAGGAACAGCAGGACCGTTGCGGTGGTGGGCAAGGCCGTGGCCTGGTCCATGGCCATCGCCAGGGGGACCACCTCCGCTGCGCGCCCCTGCAGGAGCCGGAGCACCATGGCCGCACCGGCCACAGCATCGTCGTACTGCGCCAGCGACATCTTCTCGCCGAGCTCACGCATCTGGTTCAGCCGCTGCTCGGCGGCTTCGAAGTCACCGGCCATCGTCAACCAGGGAATCTCCAGGCTGACCAGCACCAGCAGCGCGTAGACGTGACGGTGAGCCTGCGCGAGCTCTCGCGCCTCGGTGACGGCCTCCCACATCTCGTCGACTCGACCGAGCTCCCCGGTGACCGTGGCCAGCATGACGAGCGGCGCGGTCATCGCGGCCGGTTCGCCGTGGACCCGGGCGAGCGCGACCGCCTCCTCGGAGAGCGCGAGCCGACGCTCGGCCGTCGCGCTGCGCCACAGCGCGTTGAACGCGAGCTGGCAGCCGGTGAGCAGCAGGGCCGGGTCACCGATCCGTCGGGCCATCGCCAGCCCCTCGTCGACCAGCGACTCGCGTTCGGCCGGGCTGGAGCCGTAGTAGATCTCGCCGGCGAGGCTGAGCATCACCCTGCAGCGCAGCGGGCTGTCCCCCGGCGGGAGCCGGTCCAGCGCCCGGCGCAGTGCGGAGGCGATCACCTCGTCCACGAAGCCGTGTGCGGCCGCCTGCCAGAGCGCACCGGTGGTGGTGGTGACCGCGGCCCGGGCCAACAGCTCCACGTCACCGATGTCGTCGGCAACACGGATCGCGTCGTGGGTGACCGCGCCCAGCCCGGTCCAGTCGCCTGCCCACTGGAGAGCGGCGGCCAGCTCCAGGAGCAGGTCGTACCGGTCCCGCGCGCGGGCCTCCGGATCATGATCGACCGCGGCCAACGCCGCGCGGAGCAGGTCGGCGGCTTCCTCGTAGGCGTAGACCCTACGCGCGGAAGCGGCCGCCGACCTCGCTGCCCGCCAGCCGCGGGCGGCGTGACGAGGGCCGGCGGAAAGCCAGTGCCGGGCCAGCTCGGCCTCTCGTCCCGGACGGTCCTGAAGCGCCTCCGCGATCCTGGCGTGCAGTCGCGCGCGCCGCGTGGTCGACATCGCTGTGTAGACACTGTCCCGTACGAGTGCGTGGGCGAACCGGAACCGCTCCACGTCCTTGTCGCGCAGCAGACCGGCCTCGATCGCGGGGTCGAGGTGGTCGAGCACGTGGTCGTCGTTCAGACCGGTGGCGTCGGCGACGGTGCGCAGGTCGAAGTCGCGCCCTGCCACCGCGGCGGCCCGCAGCACGCGCACTGTGTCCTCCGGCAGGCGCTCGAGCCGCCGACCGAGTACGTCGTTGACGGCGGCGGGTGGATGGGCCTCGTCCAGCAGCGCACTGAGACTGCCTCGTTCGTCGGCCAGTCGCGCATACTCGACCAGGAAGAAGGGGTTGCCGTCGGTGCGCGAGAGCAGGGTGTGTGCCTCGGCGCTGCTGGGAGCGGTGCGCCCGACCGCCTCCACCACCCGGGCCACCTCGTCCTGGCTCAGGCCGGCGAGCTCGAGCCGCAGCGCGTGCCGCCGGGCCAGGCTCTCCGCGACAGACCCCAGGGCGCCGGTCGGCTCGGGATGGTTGCGCCAGGTGCCTAGCAGCATCAGCCGGCCCCGTGTCGCGCTCTCAGCGAGCAATCGCAGCACTCGCAGCGAGGAGACATCCGCCCAGTGGAGGTCGTCGAGCACGACCAGCAACGTCCGCTTCGCAGCCTCGTCCAGCAGGATCCGGACGATCTGGTCCCAGGAACGGAACCGAGAGCCCTCGTCCTCGTGACCGACCTCACCCGGCAGGGCGTGCCCGAGCCCCTCCAGCACGGAGACCCACGGCCAGAGCGGGGGAGCGCCCTCGTCCTGGGAGCAGCGTCCGACGAGCACCGCGACTCCCCGGGCGCGTGCCCGTTCGGCGAGCTCGGCCGCAAGCCGGCTCTTCCCGATACCAGGATCCCCCACCAGGGAGGCGAACGTCGGCGTGCCGCTGTCCGCGATGCCCAGCAGGTCCGTGAGTGCGTCGAGCTGGGCGTCGCGGCCGACCATCGGCCACGGCGCCGCCTTGGCTCCGTCCTGCTGGTCGGGGACGCGGGCCCGCACGTGCACCGGGTGCGGGTCCTCCTCCGGATGCCACTCCAGCACCGGGTCCTGACGAAGTACCGCGGTCTGCAGGGCGCGCAGCTCCGCCCCCGGTTCGATACCGAGCTCATCGGCGAGCAGCCGGCGTACCTGTTGCAGCACATCCAGGGCGTCGGCCTGCCGGCCGGATCGGGTCAGGGCCATCGCGCGAAGCGCCCACAGCCGCTCCCGCAACGGGTGCGCTGCGGTGAGCGCTTCCAGCTCGGCCGCAACGGTCGCGTGCCGACCCAGTCCGAGGCCTGCGACTGCACGGTCCTCGAGCGCGAGCAGCCGCAGCTCCTCCAGCCGGACCCGCTCCGCCGCTGCGGTCGGCGCATCCTCCAGCTCCTGGTAGGGCACGCCTCGCCACAGCGCGAGTGCGCTGTCGAGGGTGGCGTGCACCTCCTCCAGCTCCGCGGCCGACAGGGCATCGCGCGGGTCGAGCTGGGCCATCGGGGCCAGCCGATGGTGCGCCCGTGCCACCGCCTCGTCGAAGCGGGCCGCGTCGAGGTCCGCAGCGGGAAGATGCAGGGCGTACCCGGGTGCGACGGTCACCAGCACCGAGGCGGCTGACCGAGCGCGCCGGTCCGGTTCCAGGGCACGTCGGAGCCCGGCGACGTACCCCTGCAAGGTGCCCTGCACACCCGCCGGGGGTCGGTCCGACCACAGCAGATCGATGATCGAGTCGACGGCGACGGGGCGGCCGCGGTGCAGGGCTAGGGCGGCGAGCAGTGCGCGCTGCTTGCGGGTGCCGAGATCGACCGGTGTCTCGTCGCGGAAGACCTCCGCGGCACCCAGAACTCCCACCCGCATGCGCCGAGCATAGGTGCCTGGCGACCGGGGCGGGGGACAGATCGGGACAACGCCGATCGTCGAACAGGTGTTCGATGCCGAGGTAGGATCTCGGCATGGCTCAGCTCGTCGCCCCGCCCGGATGGCCGGGACAGGTCCGCCCGCCGGGGGCTCCGGGATGGGAGCGGACCGCGGTGAACTGGCTGCTGGACATCTGCCCGCCCGAGTACCGCGGCTACGACGTGCTCCGCCGGCACGAGGTGGTGCTGGCCCGGTTCGCCGTCCTCCACGTCGAGGCCTCGCAGGCGGCGGTGCGGCGTGGGCTCAGCGAGGCCCGGTCGGCGCTGCGGGACGTGGCCGACGCGGACACCGTGGAGGCCGCGATCGAGGTGTGGCAGGCGGAGGCCGCCCGGCTGCTGGCCGAGCGCCGAGCGGTCGGTCTGGTCGAGGAGGCGCTGCGCGGCCGGCGGTTCGTCGCGCGGCTGTAGATCGGCCGTCGTCGGGGACTTCGGGCTGCCGTCTAGACTCGAACGGAAGCTCACCGTCGCCTGAAGTTGGGAAGAGGCTGTATAGATGGGGTACCTGGAGTCGATCACGGGTCCGCGCGACCTGCGGGCGCTCGACGACAGCCAGCTCGACGACCTCGCAACGGAGATCCGCGACTTCCTGGTCACCACCTGCTCCACGCTCGGCGGCCACCTCGGTCCGAACCTCGGCGTCGTCGAGCTGACGATGGCGATCCACCGGGTCTTCGACTCGCCCACCGACCGGGTCGTGTTCGACACCGGGCACCAGTCCTACGTGCACAAGATCCTCACCGGCCGGGCGTCGGGCTTCGACCAGCTGAAGCGGGAGGGCGGCCTGTCGGGCTACCCCAGCCAGCGAGAGTCCGAGCACGACATCGTGGAGAACTCCCACGCCTCCACCGCGCTGTCCTACGCCGACGGGCTGGCCAAGGCCTACTCGATCCGCGGTGAGAACCGCTACGTGGTCGCGGTGATCGGCGACGGCGCGCTGACCGGCGGGATGGCCTGGGAGGCGCTGAACAACATCGCCGCCAACCAGGACCGCAAGCTGGTGATGGTCGTCAACGACAACGGCCGCTCCTACACGCCGACCGTCGGTGGTCTCGCCAACCACCTGACCACCCTGCGCACCAACCCCCGCTACGAGCAGGTGCTCGACCTGGTCAAGAAGCGGCTGACCGGCGTGCGCGGTGTCGGGCCGGCGGCGTACGACGCCCTGCACGCGATCAAGAAGGGGATGAAGGACGCCCTCGCCCCGCAGGGTCTGTTCGAGGACCTCGGCCTGAAGTACATCGGCCCCATCGACGGCCACGACCGGCCCGCCGTGGAGCAGGCGCTGGCCCAGGCCAAGCGGTTCAGCGGGCCGGTGATCGTGCACGTGATGACCAAGAAGGGCTTCGGCTACGACGCCGCCGAACGTCATGAGGCCGACCAGTTCCACTCGCCCGGACCGTTCAACGTGGAGACCGGTGAGGAGAACCCGAAGGGCCGGATCTGGACCGACGTGTTCGCCGACGAGATGGTGACGCTCGGGTCCGAGCGCAAGGACCTCGTGGCCGTCACCGCGGCGATGCTGCATCCGGTCGGCCTGCACCTGTTCGCCGCGAAGTATCCCGAGCGCACGTTCGACGTCGGCATCGCCGAGCAGCATGCCGCGACCTCCGCCGCGGGGCTCGCGATGGGCGGCCTCCACCCGGTGGTCGCCATCTACGCCACCTTCCTCAACCGGGCCTTCGACCAGGTGCTGATGGACGTGGCGCTGCACCGGTGCGGGGTCACCTTCGTCCTCGACCGGGCCGGGGTCACCGGTGACGACGGGCCCAGCCACAACGGCATGTGGGACATGTCGATCCTGCAGGTCGTTCCGGGCCTGCGACTCGCGGCGCCCCGCGACAGTGCGCGGCTCCGCGAGCTGCTGCGTGAGGCCGTCCAGGTCGACGACGCGCCCACCGTCGTACGCTTCCCGAAGGGTCCGCCGAACGCCGACATCGAGCGCGTTGACCGCGCAGGGTCGATGGACGTGCTGTTCCGCAACGGGACCAAGGACGTGCTGCTCGTCGGCATCGGGTCGATGGCGTCCACGTCGGTCGATGTCGCAGAACGCCTTGTGGCACAGGGGATCGGCGTCACCGTGGTCGACCCGCGCTGGGTGAAGCCGTTCGACCCGGCGATCGTGGACCTGGCTCGTCAGCATCGGCTGGTGGTCAGCGTGGAGGACAACGGCATCGCCTGCGGGTGTGGGTCTGCGCTGCTCCAGCTGCTCAACGCCGAGCGGGTCGACACACCGGTGCGGCTGCACGGGATCCCGCAGGAGTTTCTCGACCACGCCAAGCGGGCCAAGATCCTGGAGCGGGTGGGCCTCAGTGCGCAGTCGCTCGCGCGCAGCATCGTGGAGGACGTCACCAGCCTGGACCGCGGAGAGTCGCTGCTCCACGTCGACTGACGTACGCCGTCGACGGCTCTAGCTGGCGAGCGGGTGGAACGGGTCGTGCTCGGCGAGGATCTTCTCCACCCGCGCCTGGTCGAGCCGGGTCGCCAGCAGCGTGCCCTCCTGCGCATCGCGGACACACTTGGCCAGCGTGAACGTCGAGGTCACGAGGAACACCGACCCCAGCGCGAGGAAGGCCCGCATCCACGGGTCGACCGGTAGGTAGCAGATGCCGAGGATGACCGCGAACAACGCGATCCCGAACGACAGGCCCGCTTGGGCGTAGAAGGCGGTCGTGGTCTTCGAGGTTCCTGGAGTGCTCATGCCTCAAGCGTGGCCGCAGCGGGCGGTCGCCGCCGTCCGCGCGGCTACTCAACTGCCCGGCCGTCGCTACCCAGTCGGCGGCTGAGTACCTGCGCGGACATTCTTCAGCGCCTCCCGCCGGGACAGCCCCAACATCTGCTCGGAGTGCTCGGCGACGAACCGGAGCACCCAGTCCTCGTCGGTCTTCGCATACTCGCGCAGCGCCCAGCCGACCGCCTTGCGGATGAAGAACTCGCGGCCGTGCAGGCTGGGTTCCAGGTTGCGGCCGAGGACATGGGTCAGCAGCTCCACGTCGGTGTCTGCCTTGCTCCCGAGCTGGCACAGGATGGCGGTACGTCGTACCCACAGGTCCTCGTCGTCCGCCCAGGCCGCCATCATCGGCGCGACCCGGTCGTGGTGCGCGCGCAGGATCGGTCCGACCCGGTTGCTCGCGATGCCGTCGACGAGGTCCCACCAGGCGCCGGTCACCACGAGGTGCCGGTAGAGGTCGAGCGTGGCGACGTCCTGGTGGTCCCGGTAGTAACGGTGGCCGGTGAGCTCGAGCGCGGCGTACCGCTCCTCCCGGAACCGGGCGCCGTCCCAGAGGAGGAGTACGGCGGAGCGCCAGCTGTCGCGGTCCGGGAGCCGCAGGTCGTCGAACACCGCCTTGCAGGTCTTGCGCATCGGCACCGCGGACACACCCAGGAACGGCATCGACGACTTCATGTAGGCCTGCATCTGCGGGGCCTTCTGCGGGTCGGCGACCTCCGCCAGCCGACGTCGGACCTCGGCGACGATCTCGGGCTGCGACACTGTGACGGTCTCCTCGCGCGCGGTGGGCATAGTGGGGACGGCATCGACGTTGCACCGCAATACGCTTGCCCACGGAGTTCCTCGACAGCGAAAGGGTAGTGATGGCTGAGGCATCCCGCTTCGTGCACATCGTGGACGACGTCCCGGAGCTGGAGGGACGCAGCGACGGCCCCGTGCTCGTGCACTCGCTCGAGGGGTTCCTCGACGCGGGCAACGCCGCGAACCTCGCCGCCAAGCACCTGCTCGCGCAGTCCTCGGGCCGGGTGGTCGCCAGCTTCGAGGTCGACGACTTCTACGACTACCGCGCCCGGCGGCCCCCGATGACGTTCGCGGAGGACCACTACGAGTCCTACGAGGCTCCCCGACTGGTGGTCCGGCTCAACCACGACGCGGTCGGCACGCCGTACCTGCTGCTGCACGGGCCCGAGCCGGACATGCACTGGGAGGGCTTCGCGCAGGCGGTCCGCGCGGTGGTCGAGCACTTCGACGTGCGGCTGACCGTGTCGATGGGCGCGGTGCCGATGGCGGTGCCGCACACCCGGCCGGTGATGCTGACCAACCACGCGACGTCCTCTCGGCTGATGATCCAGGAGAACGTCTGGAAGGGGCAGATCCGGATCCCGGCCAGCGCGCAGTCACTGCTCGAGCTGCGGCTCGGCGAGTGGGGCCACGACGCGATGGGATTCGTGGCGCACATCCCGCACTACGTCGCACAGTTCGACTACCCGCTCGCCTCGACATCGCTGCTGGAGTCCGTCGAGGACGTCACCGGCCTACAGTGGGACCTGACCGGCCTGCGGGAGGCGGGGGAGGCGAAGATGGCCGAGATCTCCGCGCAGATCGAGGACTCCGACGAGGTCCGCGACGTGGTGCAGGGCCTGGAGCAGCAGTACGACGCCTTCCACCGCGCCGACCCGGGTGACGGGTCCACGCTGCCGCTCGCCGAGGAGAAGAACCTGCCGACAGGGGAGGAGCTCGGCGCCGAGTTCGAACGGTTCCTGGCGGGTCTGGACCGACCCGACCGTCCCGAGGAGTAGAGGTGTCCTGTGCCCAGTTCCGCTGACGAGCTCGTCGAGCTGCTCGACCTCGAGACGATCGACATCAACCTGTTCCGCGGCACCCAGCCGGACACCCTGCTGCAGCGGGTGTTCGGCGGCCAGGTGGCCGGGCAGGCGCTGGTCGCCGGTGCCCGGACCGTCGAGGACCGGCTCTCGGTGCACTCGTTGCACAGCTACTTCCTGCGCCCAGGGGACACCGCGGTGCCGATCGTCTACGACGTGGAGCGGATCCGGGACGGGCGGTCCTTCTCGACCCGCCGGATCGTGGCACGGCAGCACGGACACGCCATCTACTACATGACCGCAAGCTTCCAGGTGCACGAGGACGGCCTCGAGCACCAGGACACGATGCCGCAGGTGAGCTCACCGGACGAGTCGCTCGACCTCGGCGAGCTGTTCCGCAGCAAGGGAACGGACTCCGCCGAGTGGATGCGCGAGTGGGCAGCGCTCGAGCTGCGCTACATCGGTGACTCCCGGGAAGGCGGGAACATCCCGAACGACGAGCGCCCGTCGCAGTCCCGGTTCTGGATCCGGGTCCGCGGGAAGATCGCCGACGAGCCGCTGCTGCACCAGGCCACGTTCACCTACGCCAGCGACATGACCCTGCTCGGCTCCGCCCTGGTGGCGCACGACCTGCAGATCTCGCACCCGAAGCTCCAGTCGGCCTCGCTCGACCACGCGATCTGGTTCCACCGGCCGTTCCGGGCCGACCAGTGGCTGCTCTACGACCAGGCGTCGCCCTCGGCATCCGGGGGTCGTGGCCTGGCGTTCGGCCGGGTGTTCACCGAGGAGGGCACGCTGGTGGCCTCGGTCGCCCAGGAGGGGCTGATCCGGGTCCGCGACTGACCCGGCATAATCGGCCCAGATCCGCGTATAGCACCATTTCCGGGAGATCCGCGGACAGACACGCCGATGAGTCGTTACGGTTGGGCGTTCCTGAGTCTCAGTGAGCACTCTGAGGTCCTTGTGACCGGTGTGAACGAGCTCGTCCCGCTCCGCCGAGAGGACCCGGTATGCGCCTGCGTGGATGGACCCCTGGCCCGGTGGTCGGATGGCTCCCAATCGCCGTGGCGGGCGTCCTGCTCGGCGGCGTGCTCGCCGCGGCCCCGGCGCAGGCGTCGCCCACCCTCGAGCCCGGTGCGCCGGCCTACGAGCTTCCGTTCCCGTGCGGCCAGCAGTGGCTCGGCACCACCCGGGGCAGCCACCGGCCCAGCCAGATGTCGATCGACTTCAACCGCTCGGGTGACCTCGGCGACCTGCTCGTCGCCGCCGCTCCGGGCGTGGTGAGCCGGGTCGCGAACACCGGCAGCACCAGCTACGGGCGCTACGTGATCATCGACCACGCCGAGGGCCACTCCACGCTCTACGCGCACCTGAAGGCGGTGTGGACGACGCCCGGACAGCAGGTCGACCAGGGCGCCGTGATCGGCCTGGTCGGTGACACCGGCGGGGTGACCGGCCCGCACCTGCACTTCGAGGAGCGGCTCGACAGCCAGGTCCAGCCGCCGGCGTTCCACGGGACCGGGTTCGCCTTCGGCACGACGATCGCGTCCACGAACTGTCCCGACGTACCGCTGGCCGGGGACTGGGACAACGACCGGGTCGACGAGGTCGCGGTGTTCCGGCGCGCCCAGGCCGGTGGCATGTTCCGGCTCGCCGAGCCGGACGGCACCGCCGAGGCGATCCGGTTCGGCCGCGGCAGCGACGTGCCGGTGGCGGGGGACTGGAACGGCGACGGGCAGACCGACCTGGGCGTACGCCGTCCCGGGCGGCGGATGTTCCTGCTGCGCAACGACGACGGTACGTCGACCCCGGTGCGACTCGGCCGGCGAGCGGACCTGGGGGTCACCGGGGACTGGAACGGCGACCAGATCACCGACCTGGGGGTCTGGCGGCCGCGGGTGGCCACCTTCCACCTGCTGCACGCACCCGGCGTCGTGGAGAAGGTCCGGCTGGGCAGCGTCGGCTCGCAGCCGGTGACCGGCGACTGGAACGGTGACGGGCGCAGCGACCTCGGCGTGTTCGACCCGGCGACCGCGACCTTCACGCTGCGGGTCACCGGCGCGGACGGCACCGCGTGGTACTCCACGCTCACCTTCGGCCTGGGCAGCGACATCCCGGTCACCGGCGACTGGGACGGGAACGGGGTCACCGACGTCGGCACGTGGACACCGAGCACCGCGACCTACTCGCTGCGCACCGCGCCGACCACCGGGCGCAGCACCGCCACGGTGACCACGCAGCGGTTCGGGCGCCCGCGCTGACGCTCTAGTCGGGCGTGCTGGTGCGGCCCAGCAGGTGCGGTGCGCCGGTCTTCGGGCCGGCCAGCGAGAACGCGAAGTCCTGCT
>JAICRS010000196.1 GCA_025966335.1 Nocardioidaceae bacterium | reverse complement strand
TGCCGACCCGACCGCCCGAGGTCGTGGACCGGCGCAGCGCCTCGTGGGCGATGACGCTCGCGCCGCTTGTCGGGCTGCTGCTCGCCGCGCCCGCGGTCGTCGCCACCTGGCTGCTCGATCCCGCCTCCCCTCTCCTGGTCGCGGTGATCGTGATCGGACTGCTCGCGCTGCTCACCCGGGCCATCCATCTCGACGGATTGGCCGACACCGTCGACGGGCTCGGATCCCGGCGGCCTCCCGAGCAGGCGCTCGCCCTCATGCGCAAGGGCGACGTAGGCCCGTTCGGGGTGGTCGCCCTGGTGCTGCTCCTGCTGGTGCAGGTGACGGCGCTGGCCCAGCACGTCGGTCAGGGACAGGGTCCACTCGCGATCACGCTGGCGCTCGTGCTGAGTCGGCTGATGCTGCCGGTGGTGTGCACGCGCGGGATCCCGGCCGCCCGCGAGGACGGTCTGGGCCACGCCGTGGCCGGAAGCGTCTCCGCCGGGCAGCTGCTGCTCGCGCTGGCGATCTCCGTCCTGGTGCTCGGGGCGGCCGGCACCTCGATGGCCGGCCTCACCTTCGTCGACGCGACGATGCTCCGCGGCATGTTCGCGACGGCAGCCGCGCTCCTCGCGGGTGCCGGGCTCTGCCTGTGGTGCGTGCGACGGCTGGGTGGCATCACCGGTGACGTGATGGGCTGCTGCGTCGAGGTCACGTTCACCGTCGCGCTCGTCGTACCCCTGGTTGTCTAGGTTCCGCGGCCGGACGGGCCAGGTTTCGGCTGCAGTCGGCCGACCGCGGACGCGCGAGACTGACCGAACGACGACGGCATCGGCCAAACGACGACGGCATCGGCCAGGGATGCGATGGTGACGGCCCGATGGACCGACGCCGTCCCGACGTCCCGACTGACCAGAGGCCCTCGCAGGCGCGGTTGGTGTGGCGACCAACCGGATCGAGACGCTGCGCCAGGCCGTCGACGGCAGGACGCTGATCGGCCAGGGGCAGGGGACCCTGATGGAGCGCTACCACCTCGACGCGGCGCAGGGCTGATCCCCAGCGGCCCCGACGCTGATGTTTCAACGCCGGGGCCTAGACGCCTGACTCCGCGCGAAGCCGGTGCGCCCTACACCCGACGTGCCCCGGAATGCGAGGCTCAAGCGTTTCCGACCCGCCCGGATCAGCCATCCCGACCACACCTTGCGGGCTATTGTTCCGCGTGACCGGGCTGGCTACCGTGGATCAACCGGTCGAGAAAGTCCGCCGGCACGGCCGCCTATGAGGAGCTGAGCCGATGTCGCACCAGCCCAGGTTCTTTCGCCGCCAGGCGTTCGACGGGTTCGTGGTGGTGTTCGTGGACGGCGAGATCGACGTCGCCGTCGCCGGGATTCTCGCCGAGGAGCTCGAGGCCTCGATCGACGACTGCTCGCCGGCCATGCTGGTCGACCTCACCAACGTCACCTTCATGGACTCGTCGGCGCTGTCCACGTTGATCCGGGTGCACAAGTACGCCGGCTCGCGTGAGGGCGGGATCCGCCTGGTCGGCCCGAACGCCCGAGTGTCCCGGCTGCTCGAGATCACTCATCTCGACCACCTGCTGCCGGTGCACGACACCATCGAGGCCGCCGCCGAGGGGTTGCAGCCGCCCGAGCTCACCGACACCGTGAAGCAGGCAGACCCGGTCAACGGCGTGGCCGAGTAGAGGCCTCGGAGTGGCCGAGTCGGCGCCTCAGCCCTCGCGCACGCCCGGCGTCACGAACGGCGGCTTGGTGATGGTGAAGATCTCCCGGCGACCGCGCACGTCCACCGAGACCTCGGCGCCCTCGGTCACCTCCGACGCGAGCAGCGCCAGCCCGACGCCCTGCCTCAAGGTCGGCGAGAAGGTGCCGGAGGTGATCTCCCCGAGGGGGACATCGGCCACCAGCAGCACCCGCATCCCCGGCCGCGGGATCGCCCGCCCGTTCGCGACCAGACCGCGCAGGATCCGTTTCGGACCGGTCTCCTTCTCCGCGACCAATGCGTCCTTGCCCCAGAACGCGTCCTTCTTCCAGCCGACCGCCCACCCGAGCCGGGCCTGGACCGGGGTCACGTCGGGCCGGATGTCCTGCCCGTGCAGCGGATACCCCATCTCGGTGCGCAGGGTGTCCCGCGCACCCAGACCGCAGGGCGTGATCCCCCACTCCGCGCCGGCCTCGAACAGCGCGTCCCACAGCGCGCCGACCACCTCGTTGTCGACCACCAGCTCGTAACCACGCTCGCCGGTGTAGCCGGTGCGGCACACGATCACCGGCGCGTCCTGGTAGGTCGTCTCGACGAACGACATGTAGTCGTGCCCCACGGGGAGCCCGATGGCCTCGAGCACCTCGTCGGAGCGGGTGCCCTGTACGGCGAGGATGGCGTGGCTCGTGTGGTGGTTCTCCACCTTCACCCCGGAAGGCGCATCCGCCTCGAGCCGGCGTACGACCTCCGCGGTGTTCGCCGCGTTCGGGATCAGGAACACCAGCTCGTCGTGGTGGAGGTAGGCGATCAGGTCGTCGACGATCCCGCCGGTCTCCGCGTCGCAGCACAAGGTGTACTGCGCCTTGCCCGGCTCGATCTTGCCGAGGTCGTTGGACAGGGTCGCGTTCACGTACGCCGCCGCCCCCGGTCCGCGCACGACCGCCTTGCCCAGGTGGCTCACGTCGAAGACGCCGACCGCCTCGCGCACCGCGGTGTGCTCCTTGACCACACCGGAGTACTCCAGCGGCATCTCCCAGCCGCCGAACTCGGCGAACTTCGCACCGAGAGCGGCGTGCCGGTCGTGCAGCGGCGACTGTTTCAGCGGGGCGCTATCCATGCAGGTGAACCTATCGCAGCACGGCCTGCGTATCGTCGGGGCTAGCATGCCCGTGAACCGGACCGCCAGACGACAAGGGAGTCGACCGACCGTGACGACGTACAGCCTCCGCAAGGCCACAGCCGACAAGACCCGGACCGACGTGGTGGTGGTCGGTGTGTGCCAGACCAAGAAGGGTCTCGCGGCCGCTCCCGGGGGCGAGGAGGTCGCGTCGGCGTACGGCCGCAAGTTCGCGCCGTTGCTGTCCACGATCGGCTTCCACGGCAAGCCCGGCGAGGTCGTCAAGATCCCCACCGGCGGCATGATCAAGTCACCGCTGCTGATGCTGGTCGGCCTCGGCGAGCGGGACAAGCTCACCACCGAAGGCGTACGACGCGCGGCGGGTGTGGCTGCGAGGTCGATGTCGAACGCGGCGACCGTGGCCGTCGCCCTGCCCGCCGTCGACGTGGACCATGTCCGCGCGGTCGCCGACGGGTTCCTGCTGGGCTCCTACTCGTTCACCGAGTTCAAGACCAGCGCCGACCCGGACCGCGCCGGCGAGGTCGTGATCCTCACCGACCTGGCGCGCGACAAGCAGGCCACCGCGGTGCTCGAGGAGGCCCAGGTCGTGGCCGCGGCCACCACGATGGCGCGGGACTGGGTGAACACTCCCCCGGGCGACTTCACCCCCGAGAAGTTCGCGGACGCGGTGACCGCGGCGAAGAAGAACAACAAGGCCGCGAAGGTGACCGTGAAGGTGACCGACGAGGCGGCGCTGGAGGCCGACGGCTGCGGCGGGATCATCGGCGTCGGCAGGGGCTCGGCGAACCCGCCCCGGCTGGTGCAGCTGACCTACAAGCCGCGCGGCGCCAAGGCGCACCTGGCGCTGGTCGGCAAGGGCATCACCTACGACTCGGGCGGCCTGTCGATCAAGCCCGGCGCGTCCATGATGACGATGAAGTGCGACATGGCCGGTGCCGCTGCCGTGGTCGCCGCGACCTTCGCGATCGCCGAGCTCGGTCTGCCGATCGCGGTCACCACCTACGCCCCGATGGCCGAGAACATGGTGTCCGGCAACGCCACCCGCCCCGGTGACGTGCTGACGATGTACGGCGGGAAGACCGTGGAGGTCCTCAACACCGACGCCGAGGGCCGTCTGGTGCTCGCCGACGCGATCGTGAAGGCCACCGAGCAGAAGCCCGATGTGCTGGTCGACGTGGCCACGTTGACCGGAGCGTGCGTGGTCGCGCTGGGAGAACGGGTCGGCGGGCTGCTCGGCAACGACGAGCCGCTGCTCGACTCGGTGAAGGCGGCCGCGGACCGCGCCGGCGAGGCGTTCTGGCCGCTGCCGATCCCCGAGGAGATGACCGAGAAGGTCCGCAACAACAGCAAGGTCGCGGACCTGGCCCAGCACAACACCGAGCGCTGGGGCGGCACCCTCTACGCCGCCGCGTTCCTCCAGGAGTTCGTCGACGGCAACCGGTGGGCGCACCTCGACATCGCCGGGCCCGCGTTCAACGAGAAGGGCCCGCACGGCTACACGCCCAGCGGCGGCACCGGGGTCGCGGTCTCCACGCTGGTCGAGCTCGCCCGCGACCTCTCCACCCAGAAGTAGCCGAGTTGTCCGGCCCTGTGACCGCTTGGGCGCACGCTGGGTCTGACAACTCGGGGTGGGACTAGCTGCCGGACTCCTTCTGGCGCCGGTTGTACTCGCGCATCCGCGCGGGATAGCCGACCACACCCGCGTCGTACGACGGGATGCCGGCCTTGTTCGCGAACCGATGGGCCCACTCGACCGACGGCACCCGGCGGCGGGTCCACTCGCCGTCGTGGGCGACCAGCATCAGCGTCACATCGGTGACCGCGGTCCGCGGCTCGACGAACCCCTCGACGCCGCGACGGGTCTTCGCGAACTCGGCGAGATGCTGCTCGTCGGCGCTGTCGGAGGAGCGCACGGTGGTCGGCCCCAGACCACGGGGACGTTTCATCTTCGGCCCTCGACGCCGCCTCAGCCGGTCCATCAAACCCATTTGTCCAGTGTGGCTTACCGATCCAACATTCCGCGTGAGGTTGCGCGAAGCCGCAGGTCGCGGCCCGCTTGCCACCCGGTGTAGACATGGAACCAATTGGTGGAAAGATGGCTGCGACAGGCCAACCCTCACAGCTGAACATGACCGGAGGAACGGTGGCGGACAACGCCGGCAACAACTTCGACGTACTGATTCTTGGCGCAGGCAGCGGTGGTTATGCCTGCGCACTGCGCGCCTCCCAGCTCGGCCTCACCGTCGGCCTGGTGGAGAAGGGCAAGCTCGGCGGCACCTGCCTGCACGTCGGCTGCATCCCGACCAAGGCGCTGCTGCACGCCGCGGAGGTGGCCGACTCCACCCGCGAGTCCGAGCAGTTCGGTGTCAACGCCACGCTCGAGGGCATCGACATGGCGGGCGTCAACAAGTACAAGGACGGCGTCGTCTCCCGGCTCTTCAAGGGCCTCGCCGGACTGATCAAGTCCCGCGGCATCACCGTCATCGAGGGCGAGGGCAAGCTGGTCGGCCCGAACACCGTCGCGGTGAACGGCAACGAGTACACCGGCAAGAAGATCGTGCTGGCCTCCGGTTCCTACGCCAAGTCGCTGCCCGGCCTGGAGGTCGACGGCCAGCGGGTGATCACCTCCGAGCACGCGCTGCTGCTCGACCGGGTCCCGCAGTCGGTAGTCGTGCTCGGCGGCGGCGTGATCGGCTGTGAGTTCGCCAGCGTCTGGAAGTCCTTCGGCGCCGACGTGCAGATCGTCGAGGCGCTGCCGCACCTCGTGCCGAACGAGGACGTCGCGCTCTCCAAGGCGCTGGAGCGGGCGTTCCGCAAGCGCGGCATCAAGTTCTCCCTGGGCGAGCGCTTC
>JAICRS010000028.1 GCA_025966335.1 Nocardioidaceae bacterium | reverse complement strand
CGGGGTGAGCGACAACGCCGCGCAGGCCGACCTGATGGCGCGCATCGGGCTGACGCCGGAGCGCTGGAGCTTCGTGATGCGCGCGGACCTCGAGGAGGTCGCCGCCCCGACGCCGCTGCCCGAGGGCCTGGAGATCAGGCAGTACGACGCGAGCATGGCGCAGCTGATGCACCAGACCCACAACCTCGTGTTCACCGACCACCCGAACTTCACGCCGTGGACCGACGTGATGTGGAAGCAGTGGGTCACCGAGAGCCGCAACTTCCGGCCCGACCTGAGCTTCGTGGTCGTGGACCGCGAGCTGCCCGACCAGCTCGCGGCATACGTGCAGACCAACGAGTACGACGCCTACTTCGAGGCGACCGGCAAGCGAGAGGCCTACGTGGGCAAGGTCGGCACCCGCCGGGAGTACCGCGGCCGCGGGATCGCGAGCCGGCTCCTGCAGCACTGTCTGCTCGCCTACCAGCAGGCCGGTTTCGACGAGGCATCGCTGGACGTCGACTCGGAGAACCCGACCGGTGCCCTGGGCGTCTACCAGCGGGCCGGCTTCCAGGTGGAGGCCAAGCGGACCGACTACAGCCTGCGGACCGGCTGAGCGTTCACTCGAAGACCACGGCGCGGTCGGCCTCGCCGGTGCCGTCGACGACCACGTCGGCCCGGCCCCGGGTGCGTTCCCGGGCGAACAGCGCGTCCTCGTCGTCCATCCACCGCAGCCAGTTCGGCAGCACCGCGTCACCGTCGCGCAGCCGGCCGCGCTCGAGGCGCAGGTCGCGTGGTGCCTCCACCCAGACCAGCGTGGTGATGGCGTCGTCGTACGACGCACCCGCCGACCCGACCCCCTCGAGCACCAACGTGTCGGCGGGGTGGACGGTGTGCTCCTCAGCGAACCGGGCGTGCTCCCAGTCGTAGCGGCGGTAGCGTCCGGGCCGGTCCTCGCGGAGCGGGGCGATCAGGTCACGGTCGATCCGGGCGAGCAGGTCCCCGCCCAGCCCGGCCCAGCCTTCGTACATGTCGTCCATGTGCAGCAACCTGGCCGACCCGAGCTCGGAGGCCGCCTCGGCGAGGGCCCGGCCGAGCGTGGTCTTGCCGGAGCCGGCGCGGCCGTCCACGCAGACCAGCCTGGTCGAGCCGAGCGTGGGCGGCTTCTCGAAGGTGCTCCAGGCCAGCAGGTCCGCGATGTCGGCCACCTTGCGCTCCCAGGCGGTCCGGCTCACCACGCGTTCCCGGTGCCCCGGTAGGTCGGGACGGTGTCCACGATCCTGGTGCCGCGGAGCAGGTGCACCTCACGAGCGTGCTCGGCCGGCTCCCCGGACTTCGCGTGCCGGAACCACACCAGGTCACCGATCGCCAGGACGTCCGCGGCCGGACCGACCAGCGGGGTCTGCACCTCACCGGCGCCCTCCAGGCCGGTCAGGTGCAACCCGGGCGGTGCCCACGGCAACGGGGACCGGTCCTTGCCGGTGGGACCCGAGGCGATCAGGCCGCCGCCGGCCACGGTCACCGTCGACGCCGCCGGTCGGCGCACCACGGGAACCCCGAAGAACGCGGCCGGGCGCGGCGTGAAGCTGCGGTAGTGGTCGAACAGGTGCGGCACCAGCAGGCCCGAGCCCGCGCTCACCTCGGTGACCACCGGGTCCTTCGCCGAGGTCTCGATGCTCCCGGAGCCGCCGGCGTTCCAGAACTCCAGCTCGACGACGCCGGCGAGCGCGGCGGCGATGTCGTGCCGGCGCCGCTGCAGCTGGTGGACGGAGGCGGACTTCATCCGGCGGACGGCGGTGGACCGGGTACGCCGGCCCGGCACCTCGTCGGCGACCCCGGCCACCTGACCCTCGTAGGTCATCACCCCGACCAGCTCGAAGCCGGGCCGGTCGAGGACCTCCGTCGCGAGCGCGAGCACCTGCGGCACGTCGTGCACCGGGGATCGCCGGGGCCCGACGTGGGCGGGTCCGAGGCGGAGGCCGGCGTCGATGTCGATGGCGACCCGCACCGGCGGTCCGCCCGCCGGCCGCACGTCGTCGACCAGGTCGAGGTGGGCCGGGTCGTCGACCATCAGCGTGATCGTTCGCGTGGCCCGCTCGTCGGCGGCCAGCGCGGCGAGCCCGACCCGGTCGACGGTGGGGTAGCCCATCACCAGGTCGCCGCCGATGCCCTGGGCGTGCAGCCACAGCGCCTCGCGCAACGCGTAGCAGAGCACTCCGGAGAAGCCGGGCACACCGAGCGCCCGGGAGACCAGCGCCGGCACCCGCAGCGACTTCGACGCCACCCGGACCGGCGTTCCCGCGGCCCGCCGGGTGAGGTCACGGGCGTTGGCGTCGAACGCGTCGAGGTCGACCACCAGGATCGGCCCCGCCGGACGTTCGGGCAACGAGTCCAGGGCGCGCGCCATCCGGGTGTGCAGCCGGTGCCGGTCCACCTCGCTGCCCAGGTCGTGCCGGGTCACGAGATGCCGTGCTTCCTCAGGATCGCCTCGATGTCGTCCATGTCGGAGTCGCCGGACTCCGGTGCCTTCGCCGGGGGTCGGCTCGACCCCGCGGGCAACGGTTGGTCACCGGTCCGCGCGCTGCCGACGGCGGCTCCGGGTGCCGGGCGACCATGTATGCCGCGGCCGCGGCGGCGCATCGCCGAGGAGATCACGAACAGCAGCGCGGAGACCCCGGCGACGACGATGCCGAGCCAGACGAACGGGCTGAACGCGAACCGGACGGCCCAGGACGCGACCGCGTCGCCGATCTCCCAGATCAGCCGCAGCGTCCCGGTCAGGAACGCCGCCAGCGGCAGCAGCGCGAACGCGAGCATCCGCAGGCCCGAGGCGGCACCGCGGGCCCGCCACAACAGCCCGCTGGCCACCAGTCCGCTCAGGGTCAGCACCACGGTCAGCGCCTGGAACACCACGTTGTCCACGGACCAAGCCTGTCACACGAAGCCAGGCTGGAGCGGGCTGGCAGACTCCCGGCATGCGCAACATCCCCGATCCCGGCTTCCCCGGCGACTCGGGCGCCACGGACCCAGTGGTGGCCGAGGCGCTCGCGGCCTACGCGGGCGACCCGGACCGGCTGCACCGGCCCACCCTCGCGGTGCTGCAGGGGAGCAGGATCCTGGTGCCGGTCGTCGCCGTGCTCGGCGAGGTTGAGTACGACGCGCAGGGGCTCGCCCACGACAAGAGCTCGGACATGGCCGCGGTGCTGATGCGGGGCCGGGACGGGCGGCTCGCGTTGCTGGCGTTCACCGGGACCGTTGCGCTGCGGGAATGGGATCCGCAGGCGAGACCGGTGCCGGTGCCGATGGCCCAGGCGGCCCAGGCTGCGGTCAACGACGAGGCGGTCGCGCTGGTGCTCGACGTGGCCGGGCCGGTGCGGTTCGTGATCGAGGGTGAGGACCTGCGGGCGCTCGCCGAGGGGTACGCCTTGGTGGAGCTCGACGGGCGGTGGGCCTGGCTGCGGCCTCAGGACCGGGGCGGACGCGCATAGACCGGGCCGGTGAGCTTCTCGCCGGGCCCTTCACCGGGGGCGTCCTCGATGTCCGAGGCCTCCCGGAAGGCGAGCTGCAGGGAACGCAGGCCGTCGCGCAGCGGCGCGGCGTGATGGTGCCCGAGACGGGGTGCCCCGGCGGTGACCAGACCGGCCAACGCCTCGATCAGCGTCCGTGCCTCGTCGAGGTCGACATGCTCGGGCAGGTCCTCCGCGAGCCCGAGGTTGACCGCCGCCGAGCTCATCAGGTGCAGTGCCGCGGTGGAGACGATCTCGATGGCGGGCACGTCGGCGATGTCGCGCGAGGACGGCTCCCCTGGAGCGGACGATGTCATGGCACCAGGGTGGCACGGTCCGCACGATGTGCGTCCGGCGGTGCGCTCTTGCTATCCTGTGGTTGACCGATCTCTCTTGGTCGGCCGTCTGTGCGTTCCGGGTGGAATATCCGGTGCGCGCCGGGGGTTGAAACAGGCGAGATCAGACAAGCGGAGTTCATTCTCCCACCCGCATCGACCGACCGCCCTCCGGGGCAGCAGGTCGTCGGGTCCGGTCACGAGGACCACAGTGGTCGCTGCGCCGTACGGCGGGCTTCCGGTCCTCGTCAGGCGCCGCACGCGCCGGTGGGTGATCGCCCATCGCGTGGCGAGGTGTCGGGACTGGCTTCCGCTTGGTGTTCCGCGGAGGCCTTTTTTCGTGTCCGGCCGAGGCGGATCACTGGTCGCCCACCACTGACCCACCCCAGGAGGACCCATCAGCACTGAGCTGCGTATCAACGACCGGATTCGGGTGCCCGAAGTCCGGCTCGTTGGCCCCAACGGCGAGACAGTCGGCATCGTCCGCATCGACGACGCACTGCGACTCGCACAGGAAGCCGACCTCGACCTGGTCGAGGTCGCGCCGACCGCGCGTCCGCCTGTCTGCAAGCTCATGGACTACGGCAAGTTCAAGTACGAGAACGCCCAGAAGGCCCGCGAGGCCCGTCGGAACCAGACGAACGTGGTCATCAAGGAGATGAAGCTTCGTCCCAAGATCGACGCGCACGACTACGAGACCAAGAAGGGTCACGTCGTGCGGTTCCTCCGCCAGGGCGACAAGGTCAAGATCACGATCATGTTCCGTGGTCGTGAGCAGCACCGACCCGAGCTTGGCTTCCGGCTGCTCCAGCGGCTCGCCGAGGACGTCACCGAGCTCGGGTTCGTCGAGTCGTCACCGAAGCAGGACGGTCGCAACATGACCATGGTGATCGGCCCGCACAAGAAGAAGGCCGAGGCGAAGGCGGAGGTCAAGGCCGAGAAGGCCGAGAAGGCCGCCGAGCGCGAGGCGGAGCGTGCCGCCGAGCACGCGGAGCGCACCGCCACCCCGCCCACGGCGCACGAGGACAAGAAAGAGCGTCGCCGCTCGGAGAACCTCGACCCAGACATGTAACAGCTGGCGCACCGGACCCGGTTCGCCGTCAACGAAGAAGGATCAAGACACATGCCGAAGATGAAGACGCACTCCGGTGCGAGCAAGCGCTTCAAGATCACCGGCTCCGGCAAGCTGCGTCGCCAGCAGGCCGGGCGCCGCCACCTGCTCGAGCGCAAGCCGTCGACCCTCACCCGTCGCCTCGCCGGCACGACGGAGGTCTCGAAGGCAGACACCAAGAAGGTCAAGAAGCTGCTCGGCAAGTGACTGTCCAGCGCCCTCGTTTTCGTTAAGCATCAAGGAGTAAGAAGTGGCACGCGTCAAGCGGGCGGTCAACGCCCACAAGAAGCGCCGGGTAACCCTCGAGCGCGCCTCCGGCTACCGCGGTCAGCGTTCGCGCCTCTACCGCAAGGCCAAGGAACAGGTCACCCACTCGCTGGTCTACAGCTACCGTGACCGCAAGGCCAAGAAGGGCGACTTCCGCAAGCTGTGGATCCAGCGGATCAACGCCGCGGCCCGCGCCAACGGGATGACCTACAACCGCTTCATCCAGGGCATCAAGGCAGCGGGTGTCGAGGTCGACCGCAAGATCCTCGCCGACATGGCCGTCAACGACCCCGCCACGTTCACGGCGATGGTCGAGCTGGCCAAGGCCAACGTCCCCGCCGACGTGAACGCGCCGGCCGAGGCCTCTGCCTGACGGTCGGTCACCGACCTCAGGCACACCGATGGCGAGTCTCCCCGCCGACACCGCCGCCCTCTCGCCGAGGAGCGGACGGGTGAAGTCGGCGCGGAGGCTCGCCAGACGTGTCTTCCGGGCCGAGCACCGGCTGTTCCTCGCCGAGGGACCGCAGGCGGTCCGGGAGGCGCTCACCGTTCCCGGGTGCGTGGACGAGGTGTTCGCGGTGGCCACCGCGGCCGCCCAGCACCCCGACATCCACGGCGCCGCGGCGGCCGCCGGGGTCGACTGGCACCTGGTCGACGACGCGGCGCTCGGCTCGCTGGCCGAGACCGTGCATCCGCAGGGGCTGGTCGCGGTCTGCCGGTTCCTGGACCGCCCGCTCGGCGACATCCTGGCCCATGACCCGCGGCTGCTCGCGGTCTGCGCGGACGTGCGCGATCCGGGCAACGCAGGCACGGTCATCCGATGTGCGGACGCGGCCGGTGCCGCCTCCGTCGTGCTCACCGGCCACTCGGTCGACCCCTACAACGGCAAGGCGGTCCGGGCCAGTGCCGGAAGCCTGTTCCACCTGCCGCTGAGCCTGCACGAGGACACCGCCGAGGTGGTCCGGCTGCTGCAGCAGCGGGCCGTGACCGTGCTCGCCACCGACGGTGCGGGTGAGGTCGACCTCGACGACGCCGTCGACGACGGTCTGCTGGCCGGTCCCACCGCCTGGCTGTTCGGCAACGAGGCCTGGGGGCTCCCTCGGGAGCTCGCCGCGCTCGCCGACCACCGGGTGCGGATCCCCGTCCACGGCCGTGCCGAGAGCCTCAACCTGGCCACCGCTGCCGCGGTCTGCCTCTACGCCTCCGCCCGTGCGCATCGCGGGCGCTGAGCGCCTCCGGTCCAGGACCTGGTACAGAACCTGGTCCGGGACACCTGCGGGCTGACCTTTGGTGGCCGGAACCGTTAGCCTGAGCCACGTGGACGGTCGAGACGCAGCTGCAACGGTCGGGCTGCTCGACGCGCTCCCGGACGGGGTGGTCTTCGCCGACCACAACGGCACCGTCACCCGGATGAACAGCGCCGCCGCCAAGATGCTGCGGGTCAGCGACGGGATCGGCAAGCACCTGTCCGACGTGGTCGCCCTGCAGGACCGCACCGGGAACACCTGGTACTCCTGCGCCGAGCCGTACGGCGGGCCAACACTTCGCTCCGCGCTGGCCGAGCAGTCCTGGTATCTCTCCGACGGCACCGAGCTGCTGCTGACCGCCCGGCTGTGCCGCAGCCGGCCCCTCGGCCCCACGGAGGAGGTGGTGCTCTCGCTGCGCACCTCCCGGGCCCGGGAACGGCTGGACCGTGAGCGCTCCGACCTGGTCGCCACCGTGGCCCACGAGCTTCGCTCACCGCTGACCGGGGTCAAGGGCTTCGTGGCCACGCTGCTGTCGAGGTGGGACAGGCTCAACGACGACCAGAAGAAGCTGATGCTCGCGACCGTCAACTCCGACGCCGACCGGCTGACCCGGCTCATTGCCGAGCTGCTCGACGTGGCGCGCATCGACACCGGCCGGCTCTCGCTCTACCCACGCCCGCTCGACTTCGAGTCGGCGGTGGAGCGGGTGCTGGACTCCGTGCGGGCGGGCACCGGACGCGAGATCGTCCTCAAGGCCAGCGACACACTGCCCCGGATCACGGCCGACCCCGACAAGTTCGTCCAGGTGGTCACCAACCTCGTCGAGAACGCCGTCCGGCACGGCGAGGGCCTGGTCCGGCTGACCGCGTCCCCGGTTCCCGGTGGCGACCCGTTCACCGGCGTGGTCATGCACGTCGACGACCAGGGTGAGGGGATCAGCCCCGCGATCCGGTCCCGGGTGTTCACCAAGTTCTGGAAGCACGGCACCCGCGGCGGCTCCGGGCTCGGGATGTACATCGTGCACGGCCTGGTCACCGCGCACGGAGGTACCGTCGAGATCACCGACGCGCCCGGTGGTGGGGCCCGGATCACGATCACCTGGCCCGAGGACGACCGCCGCCTCGACTGAGCCCAGGGCCACCGCGGCTCGTAACCGGTTCGCGTGCGACGGCGCCGGGTTCCTAGACTTCACCTGTACGTACCACCACCGAAAGGCAGCCATGTCCGGCCCGAACACCGATTACGACCCGGTCGAGGTCACCCCGTTGAAGTCCGACGAGGTGGACGCGATGCGGGAGGCGGCGCTGGCCGCGATCGAGGCGGCCGGCGACCTCGACGAGCTCAAGCGGGTCCGGATCGAGCACACCGCCGACCGGTCCCCCTTGGCGCTGGCGAACCGGGAGATCGGGGCGCTGCCACCGCAGGCCCGCAAGGACGCCGGGATGCGCGTCGGCCAGGCCCGGGGCGCGGTGAACCAGGCGCTGGCCGCCCGCCAGGCGACCCTCGAGGTGGAGCACGAGGCGCGGATCCTCGTCGAGGAGTCCGTCGACGTCACCCTCCCCTGGGACCGGGAGCCCCGCGGCGCGCGGCATCCGCTGACCACGATCCAGGAGCTCGTCGGGGACGTCTTCGTCGCGATGGGCTGGGAGGTCGCCGAGGGGCCCGAGGTGGAGGCCGAGTGGCTCAACTTCGATGCGCTGAACCTGGGCCCCGACCATGCCGCGCGGACCATGCAGGACACGTTCTGGCTGGAGCCCTCGGACGGGGGACTGGTGCTGCGCACGCACACCTCGCCGGTGCAGGCCCGGACGATGCTGACCCGGACCCCGCCGATCTACGTGATCTGCCCCGGCCGCGTCTACCGCACCGACGAGCTCGACGCCACGCACACGCCCGTCTTCCACCAGGTCGAGGGCCTGGTGATCGACCGCGGGATCACGATGGCACACCTCAAGGGCACCCTCGACCACTTCGCCGAGGCCATGTTCGGCCAGGGGATCACCACCCGGTTCCGGCCGTCGTACTTCCCGTTCACCGAGCCGAGCGCCGAGGTCGACCTGGTCTGCTTCGTCTGCCGTGGCACCGGGTTGAACAGCGCCGGCGACCTTGATTCGTGCCGCACCTGCAAGGGCGAGGGCTGGATCGAGTGGGGCGGCTGCGGGGTGGTCAACCCACGGGTGCTGGTGGCCTGCGGCATCGACCCCGAGGAGTACACCGGCTTCGCGTTCGGGATGGGCCTGGAGCGGACCCTGATGTTCCGCCACGGCATCGAGGACATGCGCGACATCGTCGAGGGCGACGTCCGGTTCAGCCTGCCCTTCGGAACGGAGATCTGATGCGCGTCCCGCTCTCCTGGCTGCGCGAGTACGTCGACCTGCCCGGCGACGTCACTGCCGACGACCTGGCCCACCGGCTGACCGCGCTCGGACTGAAGCTCGAGGCGCTCGAGTCGCCGGGCGCCGACCTCGCGGGTCCGCTGGTCGTCGGCCGGGTGCTGTCGAGTGTCGACGAGCCGCAGAAGAACGGCAAGGTGATCCGCTGGTGCCAGGTCGACGTCGGCCCCGAGCACAACGGCGAAGAGGGCTCCCGCGGGATCGTCTGCGGCGCGCACAACTTCACCGAGGGCGACCTGGTGGTCGTGTCCCTGCCCGGCGCGGTGCTGCCCGGCGGGTTCGCGATCGCGGCGCGCAAGACCTACGGCCACATCTCGGACGGGATGATCTGCTCGACCCGCGAGCTCGGCACCGGCGACGACCACGACGGCATCCTCGTGCTCGAGGCCGACGAGGCCAAGCCCGGAGACGACGCGATCGAGCTGCTGCACCTGCGCGACGACGTGATCGAGTTCGAGATCAACCCCGACCGTGCCTACGCGCTCTCGCTGCGCGGGGTGGCCCGCGAGGCCGCGATCGCCTACGGCGTCCCGTTCCGCGACCCGGCGAACCGCGACCTCCCGGAGCCCAACGGCCAGGGCTACCCCGTCCGGGTCGACGCACCCGACGGCTGTCCGGTCTTCGCCACCCGCACCGTCACCGGGTTCGACCCGGCCGCGCCGACCCCGCGCTGGCTGGCGCGCCGGGTCCAGCTCGCCGGGATGCGGCCGATCTCGCTGGCCGTCGACGTCACCAACTACGTGATGCTCGAGCTTGGACAGCCGATCCACGGCTACGACGGCGACAAGCTGTCCGGGCCGATCGTCGTACGCCGCGCCGGCGAGGGGGAGACGCTGACCACCCTCGACGACGTGAAGCGGACGCTGTCGGCCGAGGACCTGCTGATCACCGACGACACCGGGCCGATCGGGATGGCCGGCGTGATGGGCGGGCAGACCACCGAGCTGTCGGGGACGACCAGCCACGTGGTGATCGAGGCCGCCCACTTCGACCCGGTCTCGATCTTCCGCACCGCCCGCCGCCACAAGCTGCCCTCAGAGGCCTCCAAGCGCTTCGAGCGTGGCGTCGACCCGCTGCTCCCCGCCTACGCCGCCGACCGGGTCGCGCAGCTGCTGGTCGAGCACGGCGGCGGCACCGTCGAGCCCGGGGTGACCTATGTCGGCGGGCCGCCGGAGAGCCACCCGATCACCGCGCCGGTCGACCTGCCCGCCCGGATCACCGGCATGGACATCGACACCGGCACGACGCTCGCGCACCTGCGCACGGTCGGCTGCACGGTCGCCGTGGACGGGGACACGCTGACCGCGGTGCCGCCGAGCTGGCGACCGGACCTGACCGACCCCTACGACCTGGTCGAGGAGGTCGCCCGGATCGTCGGCTACGAGAAGGTGCCGTCGGTGCTGCCGGCCGCGCCGTCCGGGCAGGGCCTGACCACCGGCCAGAAGCTGGTCCGCCGGGTCGGGCGCACCCTGGCCGGGGCCGGGTACGTCGAGGTGCTGACCTACCCCTTCGTCGGGGACGCCGACTGGGACGAGCTCGGACTCGGGCCCGACGACGAGCGCCGGAGGACCGTGCGGATCGCGAACCCGCTGTCCGAGGAGGAGCCGACGCTGCGCACCACACTCGTCCCTGGGCTGCTCAAGACATTGGCCCGCAACGTGGGCCGCGCCCAGTCCGATGTCGCCCTGTTCGAGTCGGCACCGGTCTACCTCCCCGGAGCGGAGCCGAGGACGGCACCGATCCTCGGCGTCGACCGGCGTCCGACCGACGAGGAGTGGGCCGAGCTCGAGGCCGCGGTCCCGCACCAGCCCCGGCACCTCGCCGTGGCGCTGTCCGGGTCCCGCGAGCTCCCGGGCTGGTGGGGCGGTGGCCGCGCCGCGAGCTGGGCCGACGCGGTGGAGGCGGTCCGCCGGGTCGCGGCAGCGGTCGGCGTACCCGTCGAGCTGCGTGCCGCGGCGTACGCGCCCTGGCACCCCGGGCGCTGCGCGGAGGTGCTCCTGGCCGGGGAGCCGATCGGCCACGCCGGCGAGCTGCATCCCCGCGTCTGCAAGGCGTTCGGAGTGCCCACCCGCACGGCGTTCGCCGAGATCGACCTGGACGCGCTGCTGGCGCGAGCGGTGCCGATCGCGCCGGCGCCCCGGTTCTCGACGTTCCCGGTGGCCAAGGAGGACGTGGCGCTGGTCGTCGACGTGGACGTTCCCGCCGCCGCGGTGGCCGAGACGCTGCGCGAGGGCGCGGGGGAGCTGCTCGAGTCGGTGCGGCTGTTCGACCTGTACACCGGCGAGCAGATCGGCGCCGGCAAGAAGTCGCTGGCATACGCGCTGCGATTCCGGGCACCGGACAGGACGCTGACCGACACCGAGACCGCCGCCGCGCGGGATCGTGCGGTCGCCCTCGCCGTCGAGCGGCACGGGGCCGTGCACCGCGCCTGAAGCTCTTCGGACCACCCGGCATTTGGGAATATATGCAGGCATCTGTATAGTCATGCGCATGGACTCCGGAACAACAGTCAGGGTCGCGGTCGCCGGCGCCAGCGGGTACGCCGGCGGTGAGGTACTGCGTCTGCTCCTCGGCCACCCCGCCGTGGAGATCGGCGCGCTGACCGGCGGGTCCAACGCCGGACAACCGCTGGCCGCCCTGCAGCCGCACCTGGTCCCGCTCGCCGACCGCGTCCTCGAAGAGACGACCGCCGAGACCCTGGCCGGCCACGACGTCGTCTTCCTCGGTCTGCCGCACGGCCAGTCCGGCGCGATCGCCGAGCAGCTGCCCGAGCAGACGATCGTGATCGACTGCGGTGCCGACTTCCGGCTCACCGACGCCGAGGACTGGGAGAAGTTCTACGGAGGACCGCACGCGGGATCGTGGCCCTACGGGCTGCCCGAGCTCGGCACGCAACGGTCCCAGCTGCAGAACGCAACCCGGATCGCGGTGCCCGGCTGCTACCCGACGGTCTCCACCCTCGCCATCGCGCCGGCCGTCACCGCCGGCATCGCGGACGCGTCCGACATCGTGGTCGTCGCCGCCTCGGGCACGTCCGGGGCAGGGAAGGCCGCCAAGCCGCACCTGCTCGGCTCGGAGGTGATGGGCTCGGCCACCGCCTACGGCGTGGGCGGCAAGCACCGGCACACCCCGGAGATCACCCAGAACCTCAAGAGCCTGACCACCGAACCGGTCAACGTCTCGTTCACACCCTTGCTGGTGCCGATGCCCCGCGGGATCCTCGCCACCTGCTCGGCCCGGACCACCGTCTCCGCGGAGGAGGCGTACTCGGTCTACCAGAAGGCGTTCGCCGACGAGCCGTTCATCCACCTGCTGCCCGAGGGGCAGTGGCCGCAGACCAAGTCCGTGCTCGGCTCCAACGTCGTGCACGTCCAGGTCACCGTCGACGAGACGGCCGGCCGGCTGGTGGCGGTCGCCGCGGTCGACAACCTCGCCAAGGGCACCGCCGGCGCCGCGGTCCAGTGCATGAACCTCGCGTTGGGGCTGCCCGAGGCGACCGGGCTCAGCACCGTCGGGCTGGCGCCCTGATGAGCGTCACCGCACCCCACGGCTTCCGCGCCGCCGGTGTCGCCGCCGGCCTGAAGACTTCCGGCGGCAAGGACGTCGCACTCGTGGTGAACGACGGCCCCCGCTACGACTCCGCAACCGTGTTCACCGCCAACCGCTGCAAGGCGAACCCGGTGCTGTGGAGCCAGGAGGTGGTCAAGGACGGCACCGTGCGCGCCGTGGTGCTCAACTCCGGCGGCGCCAACTGCTACACCGGCTCCGAGGGCTTCCAGACCACGCACGCGGTCGCCGAGCGGACCGCGCTCGGGCTGGGCATCGGCTCGGTCGACGTCGTGGTCTGCTCCACCGGCCTGATCGGGTTGAAGAACGACCGCAGCGACCTGGTCTCCGGCGTGGACGCCGCGGTCTCGGGCCTCTCGCAGGACGGGGGTGCCGCGGCGGCCGAGGCGATCATGACCACCGACTCGGTCAGCAAGCAGGTCGTCGTCGAGGGCAGCGGGTGGTCGGTCGGGGGCATGGCCAAGGGCGCCGGCATGCTCGCCCCACAGCTCGCCACCATGCTCGTCGTACTCACCACCGACGCGATCGTGACCGCGGCCGACGCCGACCGGGCGTTGCGCGCCGCGACCCGGGTGTCGTTCGACCGGCTCGACTCCGACGGCTGCATGTCCACCAACGACACGGTGACCCTGATGGCCAGCGGTGCCTCCGGGATCACCCCGTCGGTCGAGGACTTCACCGAGGCGCTGACCCGGGCCTGCACCGACCTGGCGATGCAGCTGCTGGCCGACGCCGAGGGCGCCGACCACGAGATCGCGATCACCGTGCTGAACGCCGCCTCGGAGGACGAGGCGGTCGAGGTGGGCCGGTCGATCGCGCGCAGCAACCTGTTCAAGGCCGCGGTGTTCGGCAAGGACCCGAACTGGGGGCGGGTGCTCGCCTCGATCGGTACGACGGACGCGGCGTTCGACCCGTCCGACCTCGACGTCGCGATGAACGGGGTCTGGGTCTGCCGCGGCTCGGAGCCGTTCGAGCCACCGGAGAAGGTGAGCTTCGACGGACGCGACGTCAGTGTCACCGTCGACCTCAAGTCCGGCCCGGCGCGGGCCACGGTGTGGACCAACGACCTGACGCACGCCTACGTGCACGAGAACTCCGCGTACTCGAGCTGATTGCGATGACCATGGAAGACCTGCACCTCAGCGACAAGCACCAGCGTGCCCTCGCCAAGGCCGCCGTCCTGACCGAGGCGCTGCCGTGGCTCGAGCAGTTCCACGGCAAGACCGTGGTGATCAAGTACGGCGGCAACGCGATGGTCGACGAGGACCTCAAGCGCGCCTTCGCCCAGGACATCGTGTTCCTGCGCTACGCAGGGGTGCGCCCGGTGGTCGTGCACGGCGGCGGGCCGCAGATCTCCAGCATGCTGGGCCGGCTCGGCATCGACAGCGAGTTCAAGGGCGGCCTGCGGGTCACCACGCCCGAGGCGATGGACGTGGTCCGGATGGTGCTCGTCGGCCAGGTCGGCCGGGAGCTGGTCGGCCTGCTCAACCAGCACGGGCCGCTGGCGGTGGGCCTCTCCGGCGAGGACGCCGGGCTGTTCACCGCCGAGCGCACCGGCGCGATGATCGACGGCAAGCAGGTCGACATCGGACTGGTCGGCGACGTGGTGAAGGTCCGCCCCGAGGCGGTGCTCGACATCATCGAGGCCGGCCGGATCCCGGTCGTCTCCGGGGTCGCACCGGACGAGGACGGCCAGGTCTACAACATCAACGCCGACACCGCCGCGGCTGCGCTGGCGGCGGCGCTGGACGCCGAGAAGTTCCTGGTGCTCACCGACGTCGAGGGCCTCTACCGTGACTGGCCCGAGAGCGACGACGTGATCCGGCAGATCGACACCGACGCGTTGGCCTCCATGCTGCCGGGACTCGCCGCCGGGATGGTGCCGAAGATGCAGGCCTGCCTGGACGCCGTACGCAGCGGCGTCTCCCGGGCCAGCGTCATCGACGGGCGGGTGCCGCACTCCCTGCTGCTGGAGGTCTTCACCGACGAAGGCGTCGGGACGATGGTCGTGCCCAGCCAGGACTACACCGCCGGAGACCTCGAGGAGTACGACCTGTGAACGCCAAGACCAGCACCACCGACCAGGTGCAGGAGCGTTACGCCCACTCGCTGATGAACACGTTCGGGAAACCGAAGCTCGTGCTCACCCGGGGCGAGGGCCCGTTCGTGTGGGACGCCGACGACAACCGTTACCTCGACCTGCTCGGCGGGATCGCCGTGAACGCGCTCGGCCACGCCCACCCGGCGCTCGTCGAGGCGGTCACCCGCCAGCTCGACACGTTGGGACACGTGTCGAACTTCTTCGCCACCGAACCGCAGGTCGGCCTCGCCGAAAAGCTGCTGGAGCTGCTCGGATCCGACGGGAAGGTGTTCCTCACCAACTCCGGCACCGAGGCCAACGAGGCCGCGTTCAAGCTGACCCGGCGCACCGGACGCACCCACGTCGTGGCCGCCGAGGGCGGCTTCCACGGCCGCACGATGGGCGCGCTCGCGCTGACCTCCAAGGCCGCCTACCGCGAGCCGTTCGAGCCGCTTCCCGGCGACGTCACGTTCGTGCCGTACGGCGACGCCGATGCGCTCGCGGCGGCTGTCACCGACGAGACGGCCGCCGTCGTCCTGGAGCCGATCCAGGGGGAGGCCGGCGTGGTCTTCCCGCCCGACGGCTACCTGCAGCGGGCCCGGGAGACCACCTCCGACCATGGCGCGCTGCTGTGGCTCGACGAGGTGCAGACCGGGATGGGCCGCACCGGCTCCTGGTTCGCCCACGCCGCCTCCGGTGTCACCCCCGACGTGGTCACCGTCGCCAAGGGACTGGCCGGCGGGATCCCCATCGGCGCCTGCATCGCCGTCGGGGAGCACGGCTCGCTGCTGCAGCCGGGCAACCACGGCACCACCTTCGGCGGGAACCCGGTCGCCGCGGCCGCAGCCCTGGCGGTGATCGAGACCATCGAGACGCAGGACCTGCTCGGCAACGCGCGCACGGTGGGGACTGCCCTGCGCACGGGCCTCCTCCACGACCGGGTCGGCGAGATCCGTGGCAGCGGGCTGCTGATCGGTCTCGACCTGGACGCCCCGGTCGCCGCTGCGGTCACCTCCGCTGCGCTGGAGCAGGGCTTCATCATCAACGACTGCGCGCCGGACCGGATCCGGCTCGCGCCGCCGCTGGTCCTCACCCAGGAGCAGGCCGGCGCCTTCACCGACGCGTGGCCGAAGATCCTGGAGACCGGTTACGCCCAGGCAGGCCAGGCATGATCCGGCACTTCCTTCGTGACGACGACCTCAGCCCCGCCGAGCAGGCGGAGGTCCTCGCGCTGGCCCAGGACATGAAGCGCGACCGGTTCGCCGCGTCGATCTCGCGGCGACCGCTCGACGGACCACGCACGGTCGCGGTGCTCTTCGACAAGCCGACCCTGCGCACCCAGGTCTCCTTCACCACCGGGATCGCCGAGCTCGGCGGGTTCCCGATGGTGGTCGACGGCAACCTCGCCAAGATCGGGGTCCGCGAGTCGGTGGCCGACACCGCTCGCGTCCTCGGTCGTCAGGTGGCGGCGGTCGTCTGGCGCACCTACGAGCAGTCCCGGCTCGAGGAGATGGCCGAGTTCGCCGGCGTCCCGGTCGTCAACGCGCTCACCGACCAGTTCCACCCCTGCCAGCTGCTCGCTGACCTGCTCACCATCACCGAGCACAAGCCCGCGCTGGCGGGTCTCACCGTGGCGTTCCTGGGCGACTCCGCCTGCAACATGAGCCACTCCTACCTGCTCGCCGGTGCCACCGCGGGCATGCACGTCAGGGTCAGCGGTCCAGCGGGGTACGAGCCCGACCCTGACGTACTGGCGAAGGCACAGTCGCTGGCGCAGGCAACAGGCGGCTCCGCGTCGTACGTCCTCGACCCGAAGGAAGCCGTCACCGGCGCCGACGTCGTGGCCACCGACACCTGGGTCTCGATGGGCAAGGAGGACGAGGCGGAGCAGCGGTTCGCACCGTTCCAGACCTATGCGGTCACCGACGACCTGCTCGCGGCGGCCGCCGACGACGTGGCCGTCCTGCACTGCCTGCCCGCCTACCGCGGCAAGGAGATCGCCGCCGAGGTCATCGACGGTCCGCGCAGCCTGGTCTGGGAAGAGGCGGAGAACCGGCTGCACGCGCAGAAGGCGCTACTGACCTGGCTGATCCACCACCACGGAGGCGAGCGATGACGTCGACGAACGGTCCCGGGCACGGAAACAGCATCCCGATGACCAAGAACGCCCGCCAGCAGCGGATCATCGAGCTGCTCGGCCGGCACCAGGTGCGCTCGCAGACCGAGCTCGCCGAGCTGCTCGCCGAGGCCGGTGTCTCGGTCACCCAGGCCACCCTGTCCCGCGACCTCGTGGAGCTCGACGCGGTCAAGGTACGCATCCCCTCCGGGGCACTGGTCTACGCCGTCCCGGCCGAGGGTGGCGACCGGACCCCGCGGGCCGGCGTCGAGTCGGTCGCCTCCGAAGCCCGGCTGGCGCGGCTGCTCGGGGAGCTGCTGGTCTCCGCCGACGCGTCCGCGAACATGGCTCTGCTGCGAACCCCGCCAGGAGCTGCCCAGTTCCTGGCGTCCGCATTCGACCGGGCCGAGATCGGCAGCATTCTCGGCACCATCGCCGGCGACGACACCGTCCTGGTGATCAGCCGGGAGGCCACCGGGGGAGAGGCACTCGCGCAACGCCTGCTCGCGATGGCGAACGGGCAGAACGACATCGGCACCCACGACCAGAAGGAACACAGTGAGTAAGGTCCTGACCTCCCTCCCCATCGGCGAACGCGTCGGCATCGCCTTCTCCGGAGGGCTCGACACATCGGTGGCGGTGGCGTGGATGAAAGCCAAGGGCGCCATCCCGTGCACCTACACGGCGGACATCGGCCAGTACGACGAGCCCGACATCGCCGAGGTCGCCGACCGGGCGTCGCAGTACGGCGCCAAGCTGTCCCGTGCCCTGGACTGCCGGCAGATCCTCGTCGAGGAGGGTCTCGCCGCACTCGCCTGCGGTGCCTTCCACATCCGCTCCGGTGGTCGCGCCTACTTCAACACCACCCCGCTCGGGCGTGCGGTGACCGGCACGATGCTGGTTCGCGCGATGCACGAGGACGACGTCGACATCTGGGGCGACGGATCCACCTTCAAGGGCAACGACATCGAGCGGTTCTACCGCTACGGACTCCTCGCGAACCCGTCCCTGCGCATCTACAAGCCCTGGCTGGACGCGGACTTCGTCCACGAGCTCGGCGGCCGCAACGAGATGAGCCAGTGGCTGACGGAACGCGGGCTGCCCTACCGCGACAGCAAGGAGAAGGCGTACTCCACCGACGCGAACATCTGGGGTGCCACCCACGAGGCGAAGACGCTCGAGCACCTCGACATCTCCCTGGAGGCCGTGGAGCCGATCATGGGCGTGAAGTTCTGGGACCCCGCGGTCGAGATCGCCACCGAGGACGTGACGATCCGGTTCGAGCAGGGCCGCCCGGTCGCGATCAACGGGCGGGACTACGCCGACCCGGTCGCGCTGGTGATGGCCGCCAACGAGATCGGCGGCCGGCACGGGCTCGGGATGTCGGACCAGATCGAGAACCGGATCATCGAGGCCAAGTCCCGCGGCGTCTACGAAGCGCCCGGTATGGCGTTGATGTGGATCTGCTACGAGCGGCTGCTCAACGCGATCCACAACGAGGACACGATCGCCAGCTACACCGCCGAGGGCAGGCGGTTGGGCCGGTTGCTCTACGAGGGTCGCTGGCTGGACCCGCAGGCGCTGATGCTGCGCGAGTCGATCCAGCGCTGGGTGGCATCCGTGGTGACCGGCGAGGTGACGCTGCGGCTGCGTCGCGGCGAGGACTACACGATCCTCCGCACCGACGGGCCGGCGTTCTCGTACCACCCCGACAAGCTGTCCATGGAGCGCGTGGAGTCCGCCGCGTTCGGTCCCACCGACCGGATCGGCCAGCTGACCCTGCGGAACCTCGACATCGCGGACTCGCGCTCGAAGCTGGAGCTCTATGCGCTGCAGCCGCAGGACCAGGGCCATGTCCTGGTCGAGCACGGGAACCTGTTGGG
>JAICRS010000123.1 GCA_025966335.1 Nocardioidaceae bacterium | reverse complement strand
CAACGCGATCATCCCGATGAAGGAGCGCGTCGCCGACCGCAAGTACGACCCGGTGGTGTGGCTCGGCTCCAAGATCTTCCGGCGCGGCGACCCCGCCGCCCGCACCGAGGTGTAGCTGACAGGTCGGGGACGGAGGTACGACGAACATGGCGGATCTGCTCTCCCAGGACGAGATCGACCAGGCCCTCAACGGCGAGCTCACGCAGTGGTCCCAGGAGGGAGACGCGATCACTCGGTCGGTGACCGCGGACTCGTTCCTCGACGGAATCCGGCTGGTGCAGCAGGTGGCCGAGGTCGCCGAGGACCTGAACCATCACCCGGACATCGACATCCGGTGGACCACCATCACGTTCACGCTGTCCACCCACTCCGCCGGCGGCCTCACCGGGATGGACCTGCGCCTCGCCGGCGACATCGACCGCCTCACCACCTGACTGGCGACCCGAGCCGGCTCGTCTGCCGCGCCGGCACGACCAAGCGGCACAGGTGTGCCGTTGTGACACGTTTTCTCCGTGGAACTGTGTCACGCGGGCACACGTGTGCTGTTGTGGCCAGGCGTCGAGCCGGGCTCGGCTTGGTTCGATCGGCGCATCCCCGGAAGTGGTCAAGAACGACACGTTTCCCGCGCGCTGCACCAGCCGCTGTTGCCCAGTTCGTTCGCGAACGGTGGACCCGTCTCCGCTGATCCGTCGCCGCGGCGGTGGGTCAGAGGTACATGCCGCCGCGACCGTGCGGTTCCTCACCGGGCTGGCCCTGCCCCTGCTGGGCCGCCTGCTGCGCCGCTGCCTGGGCCGCCTGCATCGCCTGTTCGGGGACCATCCCCGGCGGCAACGCACGCCGCATCTGCTCGAGCTGCGCCCGCGCGGCAACCTGCTGGGCGTAGATCGCCGTCTGGATCCCGTGGAACAGCCCCTCGAGCCAGCCGACCAGCTGGGCCTGCGCGATCCGCAGCTCGGCCTCGGACGGGGTCTGGTCGGTGAACGGGAGCGCGAGCCGCTCCAGCTCCTCGACCAGCTCCGGGGCCAGGCCCTGCTCGAGCTCCTTGATCGACGACTGGTGGATCTCCTTGAGCCGGACCCGGCTGGCCTCGTCGAGCGGGGCGGCCTTCACCTCGTCGAGCAGCTGGCGGATCATGCTGCCGATTCGCATCACCTTCGCCGGCTGTTCGACCAGGTCGGTGATGTGCCGCTGACCGTCCTCGCCCTCCTCGTCGGCGCCATCCGCCGGTGCAGACATCGCCAGGCCGTCGGGCCCGATCACCATCACCTTCGGGTCGTCGCCGTCGCCGGGGGTCTGCTGGGTCTGTTCGCTCATGTCGTTCACCTTACGCAGTCAGCATGATCTTGCCGATGTGGTCCCCGGCCTCCATCATCCGGTGCGCCTCGGCGGCCTTCTCAAGCGGAAGCGTGGTGTGTACGACGGGCCGCACGCTGCCGTCCGCGATCAGGGGCCACACGTGTTCCACCACGGAGGCGCAGATCGCCGCCTTCTCCTCGACCGGCCGGGAGCGCAGCGACGTGGCGATCACCGCACCTCGTCTGGACAGGAGCTTGCCGATGTTGAGCTCGCCCTTCACACCGCCCTGCATGCCGATGATCACGAGCCGGCCCTCGGTGGCCAACGCGTCGATGTTCCGGCCCAGGTAGGACGCCCCCATGTTGTCGAGGATGACCTCGGCACCCTTGCCGTCAGTGGCCTCCTTGACCACCTCGACGAAGTCCTGGTCGCGGTAGTTGATGGTCACGTCGGCGCCGAGCGACTCGCACACTGCGAGCTTCTCGGCGGAACCGGCCGTGGTGATCACCCGCGACCCCAGCGCCGAGGCGAGCTGGATCGCCATGGTGCCGATCCCGCCCGAACCGCCGTGCACCAGCAGCGTCTCGTCCGGTTGCAGCCCGGCGATCATGAACACGTTGGACCACACCGTGCAGGCCACCTCGGGAAGCGACCCGGCCACGACCAGGTCCACCCCGGCAGGAACGGGCATCAGCTGACCCGCAGGCACGAGCACCCGCTCGGCGTACCCGCCACCGGCCAGCAGCGCGCACGCCTCGTCACCGACGGACCAGCCGTCGACTCCGCTGCCGACCGCACTCACCACGCCCGAGCACTCCAGGCCGAGCACGTCGGAGGCACCCTTCGGCGGCGGGTACTTGCCCTGCCGCTGCAACGTGTCCGCGCGGTTGACCGCGGTCCCGGCCATGTCCAGGACGACCTCGCCCGCACCCGGGACCGGGTCCGGCAGATCGGTGACGTCGAGGACCTCGGGTCCCCCTGGTTCGGAGGCGATGACGGCGCGCATGCCCTCAGGCTATTGCGCGCGACAAACCGGTCACTCGGTGCCGACCAGGTCCTCTTCGTTGAAGTCGTCGGGGGTGACCACTTCGCCGCTCCACTTCTCGGCCAGTGCCTGCGCCCGCCCGGCCAGATGCTCCACGTCCTCGACGCTGCCACCGCGCATCGCGGCGGCGTACCCGACCAGGAACGTGGTCACCGGAGCCGCGGGCTTCTCGACCGCGTGCGCGGCCTCCCGTGCCAGGTCCAGGATCAGCCCCTCGTCGACTTCGGCGTCGACCTCGAGCGCATCGCAGAGTTCGTCAATCCAGTCGTGCAGGGTCACCGTCCCAGAGTTCTACGCAACCGCCGGATACGCAACCGTTTCGAGACAACCGAACGCGTTCATCCACCCAGGTGGCGCAGGTCCTCCCAGGTGTCCACGTCCCGCGCCTCGTCGCCGACCGCGGCCACGCCCACGATCCGCAACGGGGCGATCAGCCTCCGGATGGACAAACCGTGCTCCTGCTCGCGTTGCCTCGGGCGTGCGGAGACCAGGGCGTCGTACCGGTAGACCCCGGCCAGCGTCTGCCGCACACCCTCGGCGTCGACCAGCACAGCGGCGTCCGCAGCCGAATCATCGGCCAGCGCGTCCACTAGTCGGGCCACCGTCGACGGGACCACCCGGGGCATGTCCACGGCCAGCACGCACACCAGGTCGGGCGGGACCGCCAGCGCATCCAGTCCGGCCAGCAGGCCCGCCGCGGGACCGCCGCCGGCGGGTGCCTCCCGGGTCCAGGTCACGGGCCGCGAGGTCGGCACCGGATCGCCGACCACGACCACTTCCTCGGCGGGCCTGGTCGCGGCGAGGGCCCGCTCCAGCAGGGTGAGCCCGTCGATCTCGAGCGACGCCTTGTCGACACCGCCGAGCCTCATCCCGGTGCCGCCGGTGAGTACGACGGCGGCCAGACGGATCGGTTCACGGAGTGCTGGACTGCTCACGCCTCGAAGTCTCGCAGGCGGGGTGGCAGGCTTGACCCGTGCCCACCAACGAAGCCAGCAACCCGTCCGCGCTCCGACTCGCCCTGGTCCAGAAGGCGTCCTCGCTCGAGCCGGAGGAGAACCGACGCGCTCTCGACATCCTCGACACGCTTCAGGGCGCGGGTCGTCAGGGCGTCGACCTCGTGGTGCTGCCGGAGGCGTACGCGCGAGACTTCGGCGTCCCCGGCTCCGACATCTCCGCGTTCGCCGAGTCGCTCGACGGGCCGTTCGTGGAGGCGCTCACCGGCCGCGCCAAGGAGCACGGGATCACGCTGGTCGCGGGCATGTTCGAGCGCAGCGACGACCCGGGACGGCCCTACAACACGCTGGTCGTCGTCGATGCCGACGGGCTGCGGGCGACGTACCGGAAGATCCACCTCTACGACTCGTTCGGCTACAAGGAGTCCGACCGGCTGCTCGCGGGCGCCGTCGAGCCGGTGCTCGTCGAGGTCCACGGGATCCAGGTCGGGCTGATGACCTGCTACGACCTGCGGTTCCCGGAGCTGGCCAGGGCGCTGGTCGAGAAGGGCGCCGACCTGCTCGTCGTACCCTCCGCCTGGGTCGCCGGCCCGGGCAAGGTCGCGCACTGGCGGACGTTGGCCAGTGCCCGCGCGATCGAGAACACGGTGTACGTCGCCGCGGCCGGCCAACCCGGTCCGCGCTACTGCGGCCACTCGATCGTGATCGGGCCGATGGGCGAGGTGCTCGTGGAGGCCGGCGAGGACACCGAGGAGGTCGTGGAGGCCACGGTCGAACGCTCCGTCGTGGACACCGCCCGGGCGAAGAACCCCTCCCTGGCCAACCGGCGGTTCTGACCCGCGTTGGTATCCTCGCTCGGTCCGGGGTGGTGGCGTCCGCGTCTGTGGGTAGGGGTTGTGACTGTGGGTCGTGCTGACCAGGGGTCTGGTCGCCGTCGCGCAGAGCCCGAGGCCCGGGACCGCCGCTCCGCTCCACCCACACCGGACCACACGCTTCGCCGGCGGTTCACGTCGCCGGGCACGCTCAGCGTTTTGTGGCTCGTGCTCGCTACGGCCGGCGTACTGGCCCTCGTGTCCGCGTGGACGCCCCTCGACCCACCCGGCTGGCTGCCGACGGCGGGCGCGGTCACGATCACCACCCTCTACTCCTACGGCCTGGCCGCTCGCACCGGCGGTCGCCCGTTCGTCAGCGGCGGTCTGGCGCTTGCCCTCACGGTCGGTTCGGTGCTGTCCGGGCTGCCGGTGCTGGTGGCCGGCGCGGCGGTGTGTACGGCGGTGCTGGCCGCTGTCCTGGGGGTGATGGCCACCAAACCGGCCGCCGGGTTCGCCACCGTCGTGGGGGAGTGCGCGCTCGCCACCGTGGTCGCCGCGGTCGGAGCGTTCGCGGTCGAGGCCTACCAGGCGCAGGTCTCCCTGGAACGGATCGGCTACCTCGCCCTGGCCGGGTCGCTGCTCGTCGCCTTGGGGCTGGTCTACCGGCTCGGCGCGGGCCTGCACGGGCTGGGTCGTCGCGGCGCCCTCATGCTGATCAGCGGCCTCGGCCTGCTGCTGGTGATCCTGGCCTACACCGAAGCATTGTCGCGGTGGGGCTCACCCGCGATGATCCGCTCCATCGACGAGACGATCACCTCCCTGCGCTCCACGATCGGTGCGGTGCCGCGACCGCTCGCCGTACTGCTCGGGTTCCCGGCGCTCGCCTGGGGAGTCTCCACCCGCGCCCGTCGCCGGCAGGGTTGGTGGGTGTGCGCGTTCGGTGCCGCGGGCCTCGCCGTGGTCTCCGTCGCCCTGCTGAACCCGGTCGTGTCCCTGGCCGAGGCGGGGCTGTCCCTGCTCTACAGCGCGGTGCTCGGGCTGATGCTGGGATACCTGGTGATCCGTGCGGACCAGTTCCTCACCGGCGCGCGAGGCCGCCGGGCCCGCCGGCTCGAGGAGGCCTCCGCGCACCGTCCCGAGCCGGGCCGGATGCAGCCCCTGCTCTGACTGTCGGGCATACCTGCGGGTAGTCCGGTGCGCGTGTAGCGTCGCGTCCATGGCCCGCGAGAAGAAGAGCATGGAGATCGTCGCCGAGATGGTGGCGAACGTGATGAAGGTGACCGTCGCCCCCGGTGAGCGGGTCGAGGCCGGTGACACCGTCGTGCTGCTCGAGTCGATGAAGATGGAGATCCCGGTGCTGGCGGAGGCGCCCGGCACCGTGGCCACGATCAAGGTCAGCGAGGGCGACGTCGTCCAGGAGGGCGACATCCTGGTCACCGTCGACCTCTGACCGGGCACCGCTTCGCCTAGACTTCACCACCGTGGCCGGGTACGCCGTTGCGCGGGCTCGGTCCAGGAGGGGTGCCGGAGTGGCCGATCGGAACCGCCTTGAAAGCGGTCGCTGGCAGAGATGTCAGCCGCGGGTTCGAATCCCGCCCCCTCTGCCGACTCGATCTACTCCGACCCGCCGAGCTCCAGGGCGACCGTGTCGTAGACCAGGTCGTTGAGCCGCTGACGGTGCCGTTCCAGCTCCGCGACCAGCCGCAACAGCTGGCGGCGCACCGGCTCCACGTCCGGGGAGTCCAGCACCTGCGGACCGAGATCGCCGAGCTTGCGGAGCAGGTTGTCCCGGTCGCGGGCGAGCATCAGCTCGCGCGCGGCGAGCCAGGCCTCACCTGCGCGCGAGTGCTCGAGCATCAGGGCTTCCTTGACTCCGGCCATGCGATGGCGCACCAGCCAGCGCCACATGTGGTGCCGCCGTGGGGCGTCGAGGGCTTGCTGGAGCCCGATGATCGCGTGCTCTAATCCGGTCACGGTGCCACCTCCGGCCCGGAGTCACTGCAATGGGGTGGACTTCTGAGTGTGACCCGGACCACAGTCCTGTGACAAGAGCCATGGCATTCCTATTTGGTCTCGGGCGTCCCGATTGGTCTAATCGACAGGTGCCATCCGACTATCGGTTCTCGCAGCCCCTGATTGCCCGGATGATGGGGTTCTTCCTGGCCGCGTTGGGCGTTCTCGTCTTTCTCCTGACCGCGGCCGTCGGGCTGTTCAAGCTGCCGATCACCGTGCTCACCGTCGGCGTGGTGCTGACCGTGATTGCGGTCTTCGCGGTCGGGTTCCTGCTCACCCGCAAGCTGTCGGTGGTGCGGCTCACCGACGTGGGGTACGAGGTCCGGCTCGTCCGTGGCGCCGGGGTGAAGCAGGCCCGGTGGACCGATGTCGAGGACGTGGTGGCCTCGACGGCCGGAGGGGAGCGGTACGTCGTACTGCGCCTGCGTGACGGACGGACCACGACGGTGCCGGTGCGCGTGCTCGCGGGCGATGCTGACGACTTCGTCCGTGACCTGCAGCAGCACCTCAACCGGGGGCACGGCTACCGACCGCTCAGCTGAGCGGTAGCCGGTTGCTCCCCGATTGGCTCACGCGCAGGGCCGACAGGTAACCTGTGCTCGCTGTCTGGAGGTGTCGCCTAGTCCGGTTTATGGCGCCCGCCTGCTAAGCGGGTTGAGGGTAATCCCCTCTCGCGGGTTCAAATCCCGCCACCTCCGCCAGACACGAGCGGCCCCTCACGGAGACTCCGGCGAGGGGCTGTTCTCTGTCCCGGGACCGGTCTCCCCGTCGGCCGGTACGTCGAGCAGGTCCTCGTCCACATCGAGCAGGTCCTCCTCGATGTCGACCACATCCTGCCCCAGGTCGAGCTCGACGTACTCCCCGACCTGGAAGTCGCCGACCGTGCGCACGGTGACCGGCTGGATCCCGACCGGGCGCCCGTCGCGGTAGGTGACCAGGGTGACCTGCGCGTCACGGCGCAGCTTGCTGCCGATGGCCAGGGCGTACGCCGCCCCGCCGGTCGTCCCGTTCGTGTAGGTGTAGCCGACCTTGCCGTTCTCGCCGACGACCCGGGTCGGCCCGAGCTGGACATGGAGATGGCCGGCGATGACGAGGTCGACGCACCCACGGGACAGGGCCTCCCGGCCGGTGTTCGCGTCGTGCACGAGGAGCGTGTTGATCCGGTCGCCCTCTTCGTCGTGCTCGCAGGCGAGCTCGGCGACCTGGTGCTCGTGCTCGCCGAAGGAGAGGCCGGAGGTGTCGCGCCAGGTGCCGAGCCCGCTGCTGCGGGGGTCATCGACGCCGAGCAGCCGCATGCCGGCGGGGCCGTCGACGACCTCACCCTCGGGGGTCTCGAAGCCCAGCTCCTCCATCCGGTCGGACACGAAGTCGCCGTGGTCGTGGTTGCCGGCGACCGAGTAGCGGTAGTCGTAGTCCTCGAACGCGGCCGCGATCGACTCGAGGCTGAACGACTCCCACTCACTGCCGGTCGAGGTGTCGTCACCGGCGTCGAAGAGCACCGTGGCGCCACCGGCGTCACCGATCGCGCGGGCAACCTTGTCCATGCCGATGTTGTCGTGCCGGTCACTGACCAGCAGCGCGACGGTCTCGTCCTCCTCGGGCTGACGCAGCAGCGGTCCGAGCTCCTGCGCCTTCTCGTAGACCTCGTTGTAGAAGCTGAGGCTGCTGCTGTAGGTGTCGAACGCGCTCTCGGCGAGGCGCTTGGTTCCGCTGGTCATCAGGCCGCCCTGGACCTCGATGGCCTCGGCCTCCTCCGGGATCGGGACGTCCTGGAGGGCGGCGCCGATGGACTGCCAGACGATCTCCGGGGCACGCTCACCGGCGTCCCAGGGCTGGACGACCGCGACCGCAGCCACGGCGGTGGCCAGTGCGGTGATCGCGACCCGGCGCGGGGTGACGTGCCGGAACAGGTCGTCGCGTCGCCTCCGACCGAGCAGGACCCACAACCCGGGGCCGGCCAGGGCGATCAGCCCACCGCTCACCACACTGTCCAGGGCGAGGTCGGTCAGCGTGTGTCGCAGCTTCGCGATCTGGCCGTCCGGCTGGCTACCGATGAACGCGTACCGCTCGATCAGCGCCTCGTAGGTGCTCAGGTTGGTCTTGCCGAGGTCGATCTCGGCGCCGAGCCTGGTCCCGGTCGGGTATCGAAGGTTCGGCAGGTAGGGGCCCAGGTCGAGGGTGGCGTAGCCGTCCAGGCTCGGACTGACGATGGCGTCGTGGCTCGCGATCACGGTCGGCTTGGAGCTGTGCGTGAAGATCACGAAGCTGACCGGGATCGCGATCAGCAGCCAGGCCAGCACGAGCATGAGGGAGCGAAACACGAGCGAGCGCCACTGGGGCCTGGAGCCTCGGCGCTCCCGGTCGAGTCGTTGCCTCATCACGGTCAGGATAAGGGAGGGGATGATCCGAACGGGCTCTTGCGGCCCGCTGCACAAATACGCAACGAT
>JAICRS010000302.1 GCA_025966335.1 Nocardioidaceae bacterium | reverse complement strand
GCCGAGGTGATCCGCCGGGTGGAGGACAACCTCGGCAGCGCCCTCGGTGCCGGGTCGCCGCGTCGCCGGTCCCCCCGGTTCTCCAAGCCCACCAGGAAGGTCCTCGAGCTGTCCCTGCGGGAGGCGCTCGCGCTGAAGCACAACTACATCGGCACCGAGCACATCCTGCTCGGGCTGGCCCGTGCCGGCGACCCGGTCGTGGATTCGGCCTTCGCCGGGCTGGGGCTGAGCCACCGGGACCTCCGCCGCACCGTCGTGGAGGCGCTGCGTCGGGCAGGATAGGGGAATGCACGATGCCCGATCCCGCGTTCGCACGCCGGGCAGCTGGCCACCTGCGGAGGTCCGCCAGGTCGCCGAGACCTTCCTCTCCCTCGCCGACGAGACGGTGCCCGGGCTGGTTGAGGGTCTCTACCTGCACGGTTCGCTGGGCTTCGGGGAGTGGTACGACGGACGCAGCGACATCGACTACGTCGCGGTGCTCGACCGGCCGCCGGCCGACGTGGTCGAGGCGCTCCGTGTGGTCCACGCCCGGATCAGCGAGGTGTTCCCCGCCCCGCCGTTCGATGGGTTCCACCTGACCTGGGACGAGCTGGCGGCTGCGCCGAACGCCTGCCCCGACGTGCCCTGCACCCAGGCCGGCCTCTTCCACGCGGAGGCCCGGCTCGACGTGCATCCGGTGACCTGGCACGAGCTCGCCCGGCACGGCGTCACCGTGCGCGGACCGGCGCTCGACGACGTCGACGTCTGGACCGACCGGGCTGTCCTGCGGCGCTACACCCACGACAACCTGCGTGACTACTGGGCGCCCGAGGTCGAGCAGCTGCACCGCTTCCCCGACGAGGCCGGCAAGGTCGACCAGGTGCCGTGGTTCGTGCTGGGAACCAGCCGGCTGCACCACCTGCTGGCCACCGACGCCCTCACCTCGAAGACCGGCGCCGGCCGGTACGCGCTCGAGGCGTTCGACGAACGCTGGCACCCGATCGTGGGGGAGGCGATGACGCTGCGCCAGCTGGGCGAGGAGACCGGGCACTACGACGACGCGCTCGACCGCCGGGCGCAGGACACGATCGGGTTCGCCGAGATGGTGGTCGCCACCGGCCTGGCGATCCCGGTGTGACCGGGACACTATGGCTCCATGTCTGGATACGAAGCCGCCGGCGACCGCTACGACACGATGGAGTACCGCTTCACCGGGCGGAGCGGGCTCCAGCTCCCGGCCATCTCGCTCGGCCTCTGGCAGAACTTCGGCGACGACCGGCCGGACGAGACCCAGCGCGCGATCCTGCGCCGGGCGTTCGACCGTGGCGTCACCCACTTCGACCTGGCGAACAACTACGGACCGCCCTACGGACAGGCGGAGACCAACTTCGGCCGCTACCTCCGCGAGGACTTCGCGACCCACCGCGACGAGCTGGTGATCTCCACCAAGGCCGGCTACGACATGTGGCCGGGGCCCTACGGGCAGGGCGGCGGGTCGCGGAAGTACCTGCTGGCCTCGCTCGACCAGTCGCTGCAGCGGATGGGCCTGGACTACGTCGACATCTTCTACAGCCACCGGTTCGACCCGGACACGCCGGTCGAGGAGACGATGATGGCGCTCGACCGGGCGGTCCGGTCCGGGAAGGCGTTGTACGCCGGGGTCTCGTCCTACTCGGCGAAGAAGACCCACGAGGCCGCGGCGATCGCCCGTGACCTCGGCACTCCGCTGCTGATCCACCAGCCGTCGTACTCGATGCTGAACCGGTGGATCGAGGAGGACCTGCTCGACGAGCTCGAGGAGCAGGGGATGGGCTGCATCGTGTTCTCGCCCCTCGCCCAAGGCCTGCTCACCGATCGTTACCTCGACGGTGTCCCTGCGGACTCGCGGGCTGCGCGGGACGGGAGCTCGCTGCTCGAAGGGCACCTCGACGAGGACGTGCTGGCTCACGTGCGGGCGCTGAACCGGATCGCCCAGCAGCGCGGTCAACGGCTCGCCCAGATGGCGCTGCAGTGGGCGCTGCGGGACGCCCGGGTGACCTCGGCGGTGATCGGCGCATCCTCGGTCGAACAGCTCGACACCAACCTCGACGCGCTGGCAGGTCCACCGTTCACGGACGCCGAGCTCCAGGCGATCGACCGGGACGCGGTGGACTCCGGCATCAACCTGTGGGCCGAGTCCACCAAGGACTAGGGCCGACCGCCCTTCATGCGTGACCCCGGTGTGGTGAATGATCGGCTCATGACGAAGTACGTGTACGACTTCTCCGAAGGCAGCAAGGACCAGAAGGACCTCCTCGGCGGCAAGGGCGCGAACCTCGCCGAGATGAGCAACCTGGGACTACCGGTGCCACCGGGGTTCACGATCAGCACCGACGCCTGTCGCGCCTACCTCGCCGACGGCACCGAGCCCGAGGGCCTCGCCGCGGAGATCGACGAGCACCTGGCCGCGCTCGAGCGCGAACGCGGCAAGCGGCTCGGCCAGGCCGACGACCCGCTGCTGGTGTCGGTGCGGTCCGGCGCCAAGTTCTCCATGCCCGGGATGATGGAGACGGTGCTCAACGTCGGCCTCAACGACGAGTCGGTCGCCGGCCTGGCCGCCCAGGCCGGCGGGGACGAGCGGTTCGCCTACGACTCCTACCGGCGGCTGCTGGCCATGTTCGGTGCCACCGTCCTCGGCATCGACGCGAGCGTCTTCCACGAGGCCCTCGAGGACCTGAAGAACGACCGGGGCACGAAGAACGACCTCGACCTCGGCGTGGACGACATCCGCGAGCTGGTGGCGACGTACAAGCAGCAGATCCTCGACCACACCGGCAGCGACTTCCCGCAGGACCCGCGGGTTCAGCTCGACATGGCGGTCCGCGCGGTGTTCGACTCGTGGAACACGGAGCGCGCGGTGCTCTACCGCCGCCAGGAGCGGATTCCGGCCGACCTCGGCACCGCGGTCAACATCGTCACGATGGTGTTCGGCAACTGCGGCATGGACTCCGGGACCGGAGTCGCCTTCACCCGCGACCCGGCGTCGGGCGCCCAGGGCATCTACGGCGACTACCTCCAGAACGCGCAGGGCGAGGACGTGGTGGCGGGCATCCGCAACACCG
>JAICRS010000069.1 GCA_025966335.1 Nocardioidaceae bacterium | reverse complement strand
TGTCGTCCATGCCCAGCCTCTCCCTCGACGAGTCCCGTCGCCGCGCAGACCTGCTCACCATCACGTCGTACGACGTGTCGCTCGATCTGTCCGGCGATGACCGGACGTTCACCTCCACGACCCGGATCAGGTTCACCGCCGTGGGTCCGGCCGACACCTGGGTCGACGTGAAACCCGAGCAGCTGTTGGCCGCCCGGCTCAACGGCGACGCCATCGACGTGGCCCGGCTCCGGGACGGCCGGCTGCCCCTCGACGGGGTCAGCGGCGCGAACGAGCTCGTCATCGAGGCGGTGATGGGCTACCGGCACGACGGTGAGGGGCTGCACCGCGCGGTCGACCCCGCCGATGGCCGGCACTACACCTACGCAATGTCGTTCCTCGACGCCGCACCGAGCATCTTCGCCTGTTTCGACCAGCCCGACCTCAAGGCGCCGTACACGTTCCACGTCCGGGCACCGCAGGACTGGGTGGTGATCGGGAACGGGCGCGCGGAGCAGGTGGAGCCGGGCCGGTGGGAGCTGGCCACGACGCAGCCGCTCTCGACGTACTTCGTCACCCTGGTCGCCGGGCCGTACCACGTGCTCACCAGCGAGCACGACGGGATCGCGCTCGGCCTCTCCTGCCGGGCGTCGCTTGCTCCCCACCTCGACAAGGATGCCGACGAGCTCTTCACCATCACCGGCCAGTGCTTCGACGAGTTCCACCGGCTGTTCGGGATCCGGTACGCGTTCGGCGACTACCACCAGGCGTTCGTCCCGGAGTTCAACGCCGGCGCCATGGAGAACCCGGGCTGCGTCACGTTCCGCGACCCGCTGGTATTCACCTCCAACGTCACCCGCTACGAACGGACGAACCGGGCCACCACGATCGCGCACGAGATGGCGCACCAGTGGTTCGGCGACCTGGTCACCATGCGGTGGTGGGACGACCTGTGGCTCAACGAGTCCTTCGCCGAGTACATGGGCAACCGAGTCACCCACGACGCGACCGAGTTCACCGACTCGTGGGTCGACGTCGCGTTCTCCCGCAAGCGGTGGGGCGTCGAGACCGACCAGCGACCGAGCACCCACCCCGTGGCCGGCACCGGTGCCGTGGACGCGCTCGCCGCGCTCCAGGACTTCGACGGCATCAGCTACGCCAAAGGCTCGGCGGTCCTCAAGCAGCTCAACGCCCGGCTCGGCGACGACGTCTTCTTCGCCGGCGTGCGTGAGCACCTGACCCGCAACCGGTTCGGCAACGCGACGATGCACGACCTGTTCGACGCGTGGGAGTCGGCCGGCGCCGGTGACCTGGACCGGTGGACCGAGGGCTGGCTGCGCACCGCGGGCCTGGACCTGATCCGGCTGGACCGCTCCGGCGAGCAGCCGGTGGTCACCCGCACGACGCCGCCGGAGCACCCGGCGGACCGACAGTACGCGCTGGCGATGGCCCACCACGAGGCGGCGGCGGGCTGGACCGTCGAGCCGATCATCCTCGAGCGGGAATCGACGCCGGTCCCGGCTGCGGCGGGACGGCCGGTGGTCCTCGACCCGGGAGAGGAGACGTGGGCACGGTTCGCGCTGGACGACCTCACCCTCGCGGCGCTCCCCTTGCTGCTGCCGGAGATGGACGACCCGCTGATGCGCGCCTCGGTGTGGAACGCGGTCCGCGATGCCACCGGGAACGCCCTGCTCGCACCGGGGCGGGCGCTGGACCTGGTGGAGGTCGGCCTGCCGCACGAGACGCAGGACCGGGCCGTGACATCGATCGGCTGGTTCGGCACCGAGCATCTCGCCGGACGGCTCCTGCCCGGGCACGGGCCGGCGTCGGCGAGGATCCATCGGGCGGCGCTGCGTCGGGCCGAGACCGCGGAGCCCGGGTCGGGCGTCCAGCTGGCCGCGCTGAGGACCGCCATCTCGGGCGCGCACGACCCGGACGTGCTGCGGCGCTGGTTGGCCGGCGAGGACCTTCCCGACGGGTGCGCCGTCGACGTCGACCTGCGCTGGAAGCTGCTGGGCCGGCTGGCCGTGCTCGGCGCGGCGGACCGCCCGGAGCTGCAGTCCTGGTTGGACCAGGAGACCACGGCCCAGGCCAAGGTCGACCACACCCGCGCGCTGGCCTCACTTCCCGACGAGGAGGCCAAGGCGTTCGCCTGGGACCGGTTCACCGGTGCGGTGGGCGCGTCGAACTACGAGCTGGAGGCGGCGGGCGTGGGCATGTGGCACCGCGAGCAGGAGGAGCTGACCGCGCCGTACGTGGACCGGTACTTCGAGCAGGTGGCGCGTACGGTCGACGTACGTTCCGGCTGGGTGCTCGCCGAGGCCGCGCACGACTTCTTCCCACGGCTCTCGGTCACCCGGGCCACGGTGGAGGCAGCGCAGCGGGTGCTGTCCGACGACTCGTTGGACCTCAGCCTGCGCCGTGCCCTCGTCGACGAGACCGACGACCTGGCCCGGGCGTTGCGTGTCCGGGAGGCGTACCCCCACTAGGTCAGCCGACCACCCGGCCGCACCGCCGCGACGAGGTCGCGGACTCCCTGCCGCCACCCGTGCGCGAAGCCGGTCGCCGGCACCGCCCGGTCGACCGTCGCCGTCAGCTGGAGGACGACGGCGCCGACCAGGAGCCCGGCGATCAGGTCGGCGAACCAGTGCCAGTTCAGGGTGAGCGAGGTGACCACCATCGTCACCGAGAGCACCGCGACCACCGCCCACAGCGCGACCTCGGTCCTGCGGCCGATCGAGTGGTACCGGCTGAGCAGGTAGGCCACCAGGCCGTAGACCAGGACGATGTTCGCGCTGTGCCCCGAGGGATAGGCCATCCCGCCGGTGAAGAACGACGGGTCGGCAGTCTGCGGCGCGCTGCGGGCGAGGATCAGCTTGAGGATCAGCACCAAGAGGTTCAGCGTGAAGACGGAGACGGCCGCCACGAACCCAGGGCGCCACGACCGCTGGTGCCGGCAGGCCAGGTAGGTGAACACGGCAAGCACCGGGAGGCAGACCGCGCGCTGGCCGATCCGGTCGAGGACGTGCAGGAACGGCACCCATCCCTCGGGCGGAGGGGCCAGGTTGAAGTAGGCGTCGAACTTCATCATCGGGCCGATCGCGAGCGCGGTGAACGCCACGAAAACCAGGCCGAGGAAGCCGGCGAGAGCGAACCCCGAGGAGACCTCCGAGGTCCATCCGTCGTCCGCGTTCGCCTCGCGACGTGACGTGCGCACAGGTGGTGTCCCCTCCGCATGTCGCCTGGCTGATGTCTGAGCCAAATATAGGCTGGCTCCATGACGCTTCCCCGTCGACCAGGTCCCTCCCGCCGGGTGCGGGTGCGCGAGATCACGTCCACCGGCTCGCGGGACCGGGAGGACCGGCTCGCGACCGAGGAGCCGCTGGAGGTCAGGCTGGCGTCGCCCGGTCGGGCCGCGGAGCGGGTCAGCGTCACCATGCGCACCCCGGGCCATGACTTCGAGCTGGCGGCGGGGTACCTCTTCGGCGAACGCATCGTGGCATCTGCTGACGATCTCCATACGGTTGCGTATTGTACCGACAATACGTTGTCGCCGGAGCAGGAGTTCAACGTGGTGACCGTCGAGCTGACCGGCCCGGTGCGTCGTATGCCCGCTGCACGCGTCGAGGGATCGGCTGCCGGCTCGGCCTGCGGCGTCTGCGGAAAACAGAGCATCGACGACGTGCTGGCGATCGCCACCGGCGCGAGCGCCGGTCCGGGAAGCCGGTGGCAGGACCTGGTGCTGCCGTACGACGTGCTGGCCGGCCTGCCCGACACCCTGCGGGAGAGCCAGCGGGTCTTCGACCGCACCGGTGGCCTGCACGCCGCCGGACTGTTCGAGGCCGACGGCACACCCCTGGTGGTGCGCGAGGACGTCGGGCGGCACAACGCCGTGGACAAGGTGGTCGGTGCCCGGCTGCTCGCAGGCTCCCCCACCGACGTGCCGGTGCTCTGCGTGAGCGGCCGGATCGGGTTCGAGCTGGTGCAGAAGGCGGTGGTCGCCGGTGTCGGCGTCATCGCCGCCGTCGGCGCGCCCTCGAGCCTGGCGGTCAGCCTGGCGGCCGAGGCAGGCCTGTGCGCGGTCGGCTTCCTGCGCGGCGAACGGTGCGTGGTGTACACCGCGCCGGAGCGGATCGGCGTGTGATCCGCCGAACTGTCGGTGCGCCGATCTAGCGTCATCCGTGTGCGCATCCTCCACACCTCGGACTGGCATCTGGGGCGTTCCTTCCACCGTGAGGGAATGCTCGGTGCCCAGGCGGGCTACGTCGACCACCTGCTGGCGACGATCGCGTCCGAGCAGGTCGACCTGGTCGTGGTCGCCGGGGACGTCTACGACCGTGCGCTGCCTCCGGTGGACGCGGTCGCGCTCGCCGACGAGACGTTCGCCCGTCTGGCCGCTTCGCGCGCCGACGTCGTCGTCACGAGCGGCAACCACGACTCCGCACGCCGGCTGGGCTTCAACTCGCGGCTGATCGACGCCGCCGGGGTCTACTTCCGCACCGCCGCGGCCACCGTCGGCACACCGGTGCTGCTCGAGGATCAGCACGGCCCGGTCGCGGTCTACGGCCTTCCCTACCTGGAGCCCGACGTGCTCCGCGAGCCGTGGGCGCTGGAGAGCCGCAGCCACACCGCAGCGCTCACCGAGGCGATGCGCCGGGTCACCGCCGACCTGGCCGGCCGGCCGGCCGGCACCCGTTCGGTGGCGATGGCCCACGCGTTCGTCGCCGGCGGCAACGCCAGCGACAGCGAGCGCGACATCTCGGTGGGTGGCGTGTCCCTGGTGCCGACCAGTCTCTTCGCACCGGTCGACTACGCCGCGCTCGGTCACCTGCACGGCCGGCACACGCTGTCGGAGACGATCCGCTACAGCGGCTCGCCGTTGGCCTACTCGTTCTCCGAGGCCGACCATCGCAAGGGGTCCTGGCTCGTCGAGCTCGGCCGCGACGGGTTCGAGCGGGCCGACTTCGTTGAGGCGCCGGTTCCGCGGCGGCTCGCCCGGATCAGCGGCGACCTGGAGAACCTGCTGCAGGACCCCCGCCACGCCGACAAGGAGGACTGCTGGGTCCAGGCGGTGCTCACCGACCCGGTGCGCCCCACGCAGGCGATGGAGCGGCTCCGCAGCCGCTTCCCGCACACGCTGGTGCTCTCGTTCGAACCCGCCGGCGGAGCCGGCCGCACCGCTCCCGTGGCCACGGCGCTCGCCGGACGCAGTGACCACGAGATCGCGCTCGACTTCGTCGCCGAGGTCCGCGGCACCCCCGCCGACGAGGCCGAGTCGGCACTGCTGCTCGATGCCTGCGACTCCTGCCGGCACGGCTCCGACGCCGACCAGGTGGTCGGCGCCTGATGCGGATCCACCACCTCGAGCTGACCGCCTTCGGCCCGTTCTCGGGCACGGAGACCGTCGACTTCGACGCCCTCACCGACGCCGGGCTGTTCCTGCTGTGCGGGCCGACCGGTGCCGGGAAGACGAGCGTGCTCGACGCGGTGTGCTTCGGCCTCTACGGCGAGGTGCCCGGCGACCGCAACTCGGCCAAGCGGCTCCGCAGCGACCACGCCGCGCCGGGCGTGGTCCCCGTCGTGGAGCTGGAGGTCAGCATCGGCGGACGTCGGTTCCGGGTCCGCCGCTCGCCCGCGTGGCAGCGGCCGAAGAAGCGCGGCAGCGGCACGGTCACCGAGCAGGCGAGGGTCAACCTCGAGGAGCAGATCGACGGTGGGTGGCTCCACCTGTCCAACCGGCTCGACGAGACCGGTCACCTGATGACCGACCTGCTCGGGATGAACGTCAGCCAGTTCACCCAGGTCGCGATGCTCCCCCAGGGACGCTTCCAGTCGTTCCTGCGGGCGAAGTCCGACGAGCGGCACAAGGTGCTGCAGCGGCTGTTCCGGACGAGCCGCTTCGAGGACATCGAGCGGTGGCTGGTCACCCACCGGCAGTCGCTGCGCGCCGAGAACCAGGCACACCAGGACGCGGTCGGTTCCGTGGTGAGCCGACTGAGCGAGGCGTCCGGAACGGACCTGCCCGAAGGCTGGGAGCTGCATGATCTGGCGGTGCCTGCCGGCGAGGGCGACGTGGGCGCCTGGGCGGACCAGCTCGTGGCGGCGGCGGCCGCGGTCCACGAGGCGACCGGTCAGGAGCTGGCCACGGCCGCGATCTCCGCGGAGCAGGCACGCTTACGGCTCAACGCGGCGCAGCGCGTCCTGGCGGCGCGGGACCGGCACCGCGAGGCCGTCGCCATCGAGCACTCCCTGGTCGACGGCGCGGAGCGGGCCGCCGAAGCGACCGCCCGCCTCGACGCTGCCCGTCGCGCCGCGGCGGTCGCACCCCTGCTGCGGGTCGCCGACGAGGCAGCCGACGCCGCCGGCTCGGCCCAGCAGAGCCTGGGCGAGGTCCTCGCGGAGGCAGCCCGGCTGCTCGGCACCGAGTCACGCACATTGCACGCCGACCAGCTCGCCGCCGCGGAACGCGAGGCCCACGAGACCGCCACCGTCGCCAAGGCCCTGCTCCCCCACGAGGCAGAGCTGAGCGAGGCTCAGCGGACCGTCGAACGGACCACCCACGCCCTCGGCGAGCTCACCACCCGGTCGACGGCGCTCGACGCACAACGCGCGTCGATCCCGCCTCTGGTGGAGCAGCTGCGACGCCGGCTTGCCGAGGAGCAGGCGCGCGCCGGCAGCCTGGCGTCCGTGGCGGACAAGGAGCAGCAGCTCGTCGACCGGCTTGCTGCCGCTCGCACGGCGCTCGGCCTCACCGCCGAGATCGGGAGCGCACGCGGGGCGCTGCAGGCCAGCATCGACGTCGCCCAGGCCCGGCGCGAGGCGATGCATGACATCCGGGAGGCCCGAATCACCGGGATGGCGGCCGAGCTCGCCGCCTCACTGGCCAGCGGAGGATGCTGCCCGGTCTGCGGCTCCGCGGACCACCCGGCCGTCGCGAAGCCGGTGGCCGGCGCCCCCTCCCGCGCCGACGAGGAGAGCGCCCGCAGCGCCTACGAAGACGCCGACTTCACCCGCCAGGCGCAGGCGGAGGCCCTCGCCACGCTCGAGCGCAACCTGGCGCTCGCCGAACAGGCGTCCGGCGGACAGGGCGTCGAGACGCTCGAGGAGTCGCTCGCCCGGGCGCGTGAGCTGCTCGACGGGTGCCGGGCCGCGGGCGCCGAGGCGGACCGGCTCACCGCCCGGCTCCAGGCGCTGGAGGGCGACCGGGAGCGCGTTGAGCGTGAGTGTGGGCAAGTCCAGCAGGAGACGGCTCGCCTCACCGAGGAGCTCGCACATGCCCGAAGCCGGGTGGACACGCTGACCGCTGAGCTGTCAGCGCTGTTCGAACGGGAGCAGATCGTCAACAGTGTGGAGCGGCTGATCGAGGCCAAGTCGGCTGCGGGCGCTGCGTTCGCGAGGGCGCGCGCCGCCCTCGTCGCCCGTGAGGCGGCCGCCGCGCGCGCCGAGGAGGCCCGGGGTCAGGCGGTCGACTGCGCGCGCGAGCACGGTTTCGACACCGCGGAGACGGCAGCGGCAGCGGGACTCGGCGAGCGGGAGGTCGCGGCCCTCGAGGAGACGTTGCGGGCGCGCGAGGAGCTCCGGAGCAAGGCGCAGACCATCCTCGCCGACCCCGTGGTCCAGGCTGCCCTCCAGGCAGAGCTGCCGGACCTGGTCACCGAGGAGCGGCTCACCCGGGATGCCGAGTCCGTGCTGACCGACTGTGGCGCACGCGCGAGGCTGGCCGCGAGCCGGATGGAGCGGCTGGGCAGCCTGCGGAACGAGCTCACCGACGGACTCGCCGCCTGGGCGCCCACCCGTTCCGCCTACGCCGTCGCACAGTCCCTGTCGACGTTCGCCGAGGGCAAGGGCGGCGACAACCGCCTGCAGATGCGGCTCTCGGCCTATGTGCTCGCCTCCCGGCTCCGGCAGGTCGTCGCCGCGGCCAACGATCGACTGCGCTCGATGAGCGACGAGCGCTACACCCTGGAGCACTCCGCCGCGCGCGGCGTCGGTGAGCAGCGCGGTGGACTGAGCCTCCTGGTCCGGGACGAGTGGACCGGCGAGTCACGCGACCCGGCCACCCTCTCCGGCGGTGAGACGTTCATCGCCTCCCTGGCGCTGGCGCTCGGCCTGGCCGACGTGGTGACGCAGGAGGCCGGCGGTGCCCAGATCGACACCCTGTTCATCGACGAGGGTTTCGGAAGCCTCGATCCGGAAACTCTCGACGACGTGATGGACACGTTGGACGGCCTGCGCGACGGTGGCCGGGTGGTCGGCATCGTCAGCCATGTTCCCGAGATGCGCACCCGCGTCCCCGCGCAGCTGCAGATCCGCAAGGACCGCGGCGGCTCGCGTGTGGTCGCTGCCCGGGAGACCGCGTGACCGACCAGCGTCCGATCGCGGTCATCGACATCGACGGGGTGCTCGCCGACGTCCGACACCGGCTGCACCATGTGCACGACCGGCCCAAGGACTGGGTGGCGTTCTTCGCCGCCGCTCCCGACGACCCGCCCCTGGAGAAGGGCCTGGAGACGGCGCGCCGGCTCGCCGAGGTGTGTGACGTGGTCTACCTCTCCGGTCGCCCCGAGCACTGCCGCCAGGACACGCTGGACTGGTTCGAGAAGTACGACGTGCCGCCCGGCGAGCTGATCCTGCGTCGCCGCGGCGACTACCGGCCCGCCCGGGTCACCAAGGTGGAGACGCTCGACCGGCTCTCCGAACGTGCCACCGTGTCCGTGTTCGTCGACGATGATCCGCTTGTCTGCGAGGCCGCCCGGGCCGCGGGCTACGACGTACTCCCGGCCGACTGGATGCCGGAACAGCCGACCCTGCTCCAGGCGCAGGAGGTCGAGGGCCGCACCTAGGTCGTCGAATGCAGGTTCGGCCGGGTTTGAATCCGCGACACCGGGTAATCGACGTGACGTGACGATCATCCGACGCATAACCTCGGCCCCATGACTTCCGGTGAGACCGAGCTGGCCGCCATCGATCCCACGTTCACCGCACTCCCCTACCGCCGTCTGGCCGAGGCCGCCCTGAACCGTGCCCGGGACTTCAACGTCTCGCACGCCGACTTCCGGTTCGAGCGGGTCCGCTACCAGCGGATCGGCATCCGGGACGGCCACCTCCAGGGCGCTGCGGACACCGAGGACCTCGGGCTGGCGGTGCGGGTGATCCTCAACGGTGCCTGGGGATTCGCCGCGGGGGTCGTGCTCACCCCCGAGGCGGCGGTCCAGGTCGCCGAGACCGCGGTCCGCGTCGCCCAGGTGGCCGGCGCGATGACCCGGGAGCCGGTCGCCCTGGCGCCCGAGCCCGTCTACGAGGACGCCACCTGGGTGTCCAGCTACGAGCTTGACCCGCTCGCGGTGCCGTTGCCGGACAAGGTCGAGCTGCTCTCCGGGTGGACCCGGTCTCTGCTCAAGTCGCCGAGTGTCAGCCACGCCTCGGCGATGGTGCAGCAGGTCGTCGAGCACAAGTTCTACGCCGACCTGAACGGCACGATGACCACGCAGCAGCGGGTGCGCGTCGACCCAGAGGTCACCGCGTTCGGGGCCGACGAGAAGTCCGGCCGGTTCGACTCGATGCGCACGATCGCTCCGCCGGCGGGCCGCGGCTGGGAGTACCTCATCGGCGGTATCCACGACTGGGACGCCGAGCTGGCCGAGCTGCCGGAGCTGCTCGCGGAGAAGCTCGTCGCCCCGTCGGTGGAGCCCGGCAGCTACGACCTGGTCATCGACCCCTCGAACCTGTGGCTGACGATCCACGAGTCGATCGGGCACGCCACCGAGCTCGACCGCGCGCTGGGCTACGAGGCCAACTACGCCGGCACCTCCTTCGCCACCTACGACAAGCTCGGCACCCTGCAGTACGGCTCGCCGATCATGCACGTCACCGGTGACCGGACCGTGGAGCACGGGCTCGCCAGCGTCGGGTACGACGACGAGGGCGTGCGCACCCAGAGCTGGGACATCATCAGGGACGGCGTCCTGGTCGGCTACCAGCTCGACCGGTCGATGGCGCACAGCTGGGGCAGCGAGCTCAACGGGGGCCGGTCCAACGGCTGTGCGTACGCCGACTCCCCCGGTCACATCCCGATCCAGCGGATGGCCAACGTCTCGCTGCAGGCCGCGGCCGACGGGCCCTCGACCGAGGACCTCATCGGTGGGGTCGAGCGCGGCATCTACATCGTCGGCGACAAGTCGTGGAGCATCGACATGCAGCGCTACAACTTCCAGTTCACCGGCCAACGGTTCTACCGGATCGAGAACGGGAGACTCCACGGGCAGCTGCGCGACGTGGCCTACCAGGCCACGACGACGGAGTTCTGGAACTCGATGGAGGCGGTCGGCGGCCCGCAGACCTGGCTGCTCGGCGGGGCGTTCAACTGCGGCAAGGCCCAGCCGGGCCAGGTGGCGTCGGTCTCGCACGGTTGCCCGACCTCGCTGTTCCGCGACATCCGCGTGCTCAACACCGCTGCCGAAGCCGGACCGGAGTGAGGAGCCTCATGCCTGCACCCACACCCCAGGAGCTCGTCGAGCACGCGCTGAAGACCTCACGCTCCGACTCGTGCATCGCGATCGTGCGGGACTCGACCAGTGCGAACCTGCGCTGGGCCAACAACACGCTGACCACCAACGGCGTGATGCATGGGGTCAACGTGACCGTGGTGGCGTTCGTCGGCGGCGGCCAGGCCACCGCGACGGGCTCGGTCAGTGGCAGCGCAGCGTCGTTGGAGCAGGTGGAGTCGCTGGTCGAGGCAGCCGACGCCGTCGCGCGTGAGAGCACCCCGGCCGAGGACGCCGCGGAGCTGGTCGCCGGTGATGCGGCCGACGACTGGCCCGAAGTACCCGGCGAGACCTCGATCGACGTCTACGCCGACTTCGCTCCCGCGCTCGGGGATGCGTTCGGCCGTGCCGAGGAGGAGGGGCGGATCCTCTACGGCTTCGTCGACCACGACGTAACCACGACCTACCTGGGGTCGTCGTCGGGACTGCGGCTGCGGCACGTCCAGCCCACCGGCCACTACGGTTGCACGGGCAAGGACCGAGAGCTCACCAGCAGCGCCTGGGTCGGCGGAGCCACCCGCGACTTCGCCGACGTCGATGCGCACGCCCTGGACGCCGAGCTGGCGCAACGGTTGTCCTGGGCCCGGCGGACGGTCGAGCTGCCGGCCGGCCGCTACGACACCGTGCTGCCCCCTGCTGCGGTGGCGGACCTGATGATCTACGCCTACTGGAGTGCCTCCGCACGGGAGGCGCACGAAGGCCAGTCGGTCTTCTCCCGGCCCGGCGGCGGTACCCGGATCGGTGAGGCACTCACCCCGCACCCGGTGCAGGTCTTCTCCGACCCCGTCTACCCCGGCCTGGAGGCCGCGCCCTTCGTCACCGCAGCCTCGAGCGACAACGTGGAGAGCGTCTTCGACAACGGCCTGCCGCTGGCACGCACCTCGTGGATCGAGGACGGCCGGCTCGCCGCACTCCTGCAGACCCGGCACTCCGCGACGCTGACCGGTCGACCGGTCACACCGGGGATCGACAACCTGGTCGTGTCCGTGGACGGGGCAACCGGCTCCCTCGACCAGCTGGTCGGCGACATGGAGCGAGGACTGCTGCTGACCTGCCTGTGGTACATCCGCGAGGTCGATCCGCAGACCCTGCTGCTGACCGGGCTCACCCGGGACGGCGTCTACCTGGTCGAGAACGGCGAGGTCACCGGTGCGGTGAACAACTTCCGGTTCAACGAGAGTCCGGTCGACCTGCTCGCCCGGTTCTCCGGGGCGTCAACGACCGAGCCGAGCTTCTCCCGCGAGTGGGGCGACATGTTCTCCCGCACCGCCACCCCCGCGCTGCGGGTTCCCGACTTCAACATGTCGAGCGTCAGCGCCGCCAGGTAAGCCGACCCGGCGTGCGAGCCGGTCACCATGACCGGTTCCGGCGGGGTAGACGAGCAGAGTGTGCGTGAGCCGGTCACCATGACCGGTTCCGGCGGGCTCGACGAGGAGAGTGTGCGTGAGCCGGTCACCGTGACCGGTTCCGGCGGGTAGACGCCGGCCCGTGGCATAGGAGATGTTCCGGCAGCACGAGCGTGCAAGCCTCCTACCTTCTGCTCACGATGACGCCGCCGCTGAGAATCGGTCGTCATGTGCTGGACCGGGCAACCGCCGACCCGGGCACCACAGCTAGCTCGGGACGCCGCCGGGGATCGGGGCGTCGGGGTCGTACGGCGTGCGGGTGTAGACGAACGTGGCGCACACGAGGTGGTTGATGCTGCCGTCCTGGTTCCGCACCACCGTCAGCGGCTCACCGTGGTGGTAGCCGGACGTGCCCAGGAACGAGCCATCGTCCTGCGGGCGGAAGGTCTGGCTGGTCACCGTGCTGCCGAGCTGGGCGGCGACCACCTCGCCGTCGCGGTAGCTGAACCCGTAGGCGGTGTTGCCCCAGTGCCACACACCGAGGATCTCCGCCACTGTGTCCGGAACGGACTCGTTCGGCACCCAGGCATCGCCGACGGTCGGCTCGAGCTCCTCCAGGGTGGCCAGCAGGTCATGGGGCAGACCCTCCGCGCGCAGGCCGGAGGTCCCGTTGGCCAGGCACACCGCGCCGGTACGTCGTACCCGGTCCACGAACAGTCCGGCGAGGAAACCGGGCATCGACCCGGAGTGGCCGACCAGCGTTCCGGAGCCTCCGGCGACCAGCCGCAGCCCGAGCCCGTAACCGGCACCGATCCCGCCCGCCAGCGAACCGGACTGCGGGATCGTCATCTCGTCGAGCACCGTTTTGGGCAGCACGTCGTCGTGGCCGGTGACCAGGAAGCCGGCGTACCGGGCCAGGTCCTCGACGGTGCTCCACACCTGACCGGCGGGCGCCATCGCCCCGGTGTCCTGGGCGGGTTCCGCGGTGAGCGTTCCCGCG
>JAICRS010000204.1 GCA_025966335.1 Nocardioidaceae bacterium | reverse complement strand
TGCTTGGTCTCCGGCATGACACGACGTGAGATCGCCGCGCGACTGTATCTGTCGGTGAACACCGTCCGCACCCATGTCCAGCACTTGCTCCGACGTGCGGACCAGCACTCGACGGTGGCCCTGGTGGCGACGGCCCGGGAGCTGGGCGTCCGCGGGTACGACGACCTGGTGGCCCGGATGCCGCGCCAACGGAATCCTCCGTCACCGTGAGATGAGGTGCGATCGCTCGGGGAGACCGCAAAACCAGGTGGAACTGCCGCCCCAGCGACGTCATCATCGTCCTCATGCACGTCAACACCGGGTCGAACGTCGCGCTCTGGGCGGGCGCAGCCTTCCACGACCAGGCACGTTCCTGGGTGGCCGCAGTCAGTCACGACCAGGGGCTCGAGCTCGAAGGGGGGATGGACCAGCCACACAACCGGCCCTGGTCGTCCGCGATCCGTTTCGGCAGCAGCGACGGTGATCTCTGGTTCAAGGTGAACGGGCCCGGCACCCGGCACGAGTCGACGTTGGTCGGCCTCCTCGCGGAGCTGGTCCCGGACCTGGTGGCCGACGTACTGGCCGTGGACGCCGAGCGCGGATGGACGCTGACCCGCGACGCGGGCCTGGTGCTACGCACGACCGCCGCGCCCGAGCAGCTCTGGTCGCGTTGGGAGGGCATCGTGCAGCGGTACGCCGCAGCGCAGATCCTGCTCGGGGACCACGTCCGCGAACTGCTCGGCACCGGCACGCCCGAAGTCAGCCCCCGGACGATGCCCGAGCAGGCCGCCGCGTTGCTGGAACAGCTGGCCGCGCAGACACCGGACACAGGCGGGCTCACCTCGGAGCAGGCCGACGCGCTCGCCGCGAGACTGCCCGAGTACGCCGGCTGGTGCGCCGAGCTCGCCGGCTCCGGCGTCCCCGACTCGATTCAGCACGACGACCTGCACGCGGGCAACATCTGCTGGGCCGGCTCCCTGGACAGCGCCAGGATCATCGACTGGGGCGACGCATCGGTCGGGCACCCGTTCGGGACCATGCTGTGCACGCTGAACTCGGTCAGCCACGCCGCCGGTCTCGAGCTCGACGACCCGCGCGTGCTGCGGGTGCGGGACGCCTATCTCGGGCCGTTCACCGCCTTCGCCGACCACGCCGAGCTGGTCCGGCTCGTCGCCCTCGCCCGCCGCACCGGTTGCGTCGCCCGTGCGCTGTCCTACCGGGCGGCGCTGCTCGGGGAGCCGGTGACCACCCATGCGGAGTACGACTTTCCGGTCAGGGAATGGTTCCTGGAGCTGCTCGAGGACTGACCCGACAGGTCAGTCGGCGCAGGCACTGGGCGGGTCAGCCGGTCACGCAGACGAAGTCCTTGGCGAGCCGCATCCGCTGGTTCTCGATCGTCACGTCCGTGACCACCTGCACCGAGGCACCCACGCACCCTGCGGTGCCGAGGTCCACGTTCTGCTGGGTGGGCACGCGCGCCGCCGTCCCGGCCGGGCCGCGTGACCCCCGTTCCCCGTCGACACCATCGATGCCGTCCGCTCCCGGCGGGCCCGGTTCGCCCGGCGCACCCTGCAACCCGGTTGCCCCCTGCTCGCCACGAAGCTCGTCGTGGAACGCCACCATTGCCCCCAGCGCGCCGACGAACCCGAACACTGCTGCGAGCACGGCGGACACGACAAATGTCTGAACTCTCCCCATACGTGAAAGGTACGGCGCGGAGGTGCGGTACGTCCGCAGTTCCGTGGAAGAGGTGCTTCTGTCGACGGCACCGCGTCAGTGCGGAACGGTCAGGGGCGCGGGCCGCCGCTGCCCTTGGTGCGCTTCTCCTGGAAGGAAGCGATGGCTTCCTTGATCTTGCGCTGGTTCTCGGGCTTGCGGGCCTCGTCGTAGACCTTCTTGGCGATTCCCAGCTTGACGACTTTGCTCATGATTCCCATGTCGCCGACGGTACCCGGTCAGCGGCCGGTCAAGCGTCCCCGCCCTCGCCGCCCCCCGACGGCGCGCTCATGCCGAACCGGGTCGACGGGGCGTCACCAGCCCCGTTCGCGCCACTCGGCCAGGTGCGGGCGCTCGGCACCGAGGGTGGAGTCGTCGCCGTGACCGGGGTAGAACCAGGTCTCGTCCGGGAGCCGGTCGAACAGCTTCGTGGTCACCTCGTCGAGCAGGGTGGCGAAGTCCTCCGGCGACCACGTCTTGCCGACGCCGCCGGGGAAGAGCGAGTCGCCGGTGAACAGGTGCGGCGTACCGGCCGGATCGTCGTACAGCAGCGCGATCGAGCCGGGTGTGTGCCCGACCAGGTGGATCACCTCGAGCTCGCACTCGCCGACGGTGACCTGGTCGCCGTGCTGCACCCGGCGCGCGGTGGGCACCGGGATCTCGTCCGCGTCCTGCTCGCCGGCCACGGTCTCGGCGCCGGTGGCGTCCACCACCGCGGCGAGTCCCTGCCAGTGGTCCTGGTGCCGGTGCGTGGTGACCACCCGGGCCAGGCCGTCGTGACCGACCATCTGCAGCAGCCGGTCCGGCTCGTTCGCGGCGTCGACGAGCAGCTGCTCGTCGGTCGCCCGGCAGCGCAGCAGGTAGGCGTTGTTGTTCCAGTCACCACCGACCGACAGCTTCGAGATCATCAGGTGGGCGAGCTCGCGGACCTCGGCCGGGCCGCCCGGCTTCACCTTGCCGGCGTACGTCATCGACTCGTCATCTCCATCTCGGCAGCTGGGGGAGTTCACCTATGGAGGACCCTAGTCCGGCGCCGTCGCCGCGGCCGATCAGCCACCAGGCCAGCTCGGCCGCCGGTCCGGTGATCTCGGGCCCCTGGCCGCGGCCGAACTTCCACAGGCCCTCGATGTCGGTCGAGGAGAGGACCATCGACGGGCCGTCCGCCCGGTCGTCCTGCACCCGGCCGATGATCATCCGGACGAAGTCCTCGGGCCAGTCGGCGGGGGAGTAGCCGGCACCGCCCACTGGTCGCCCGTGACGTTCGCCACCTCGTCCAGGAAGCGCTCGGCGGAGGCGCGGGAGTCCGCGAGCAGGGCGGCGTGCGGCCGGCCGGCACCGGAATCAATGTCGCGGTTGCGTTGTTCCCACGACGGGTACTGAGGAGTCTCGACACCCGTCCGCGCCCACACCAGGAGGTTCCTCAGCCCGTCCGCATTCCTCGCGACGTGCGTCACCACGTGTCCCCGGGACCATCCCGGAAGCAACGACGGTGCCCGCATGTCCTCGTCGGTCAAAACTGTCAGTGCCTCCAGATAGCGTGATGTGGCGGCAGCCGTCTCATCGAGATGGGGCAGGGCCGAGGAGGGTTCCGGAGCGGACATGAAGTCATCTAACCGGCGGAGTGGCGGCTTGTGTCAACAGATAGGATGCCGAACAGTTGTTCGAACAGACAGCAGCAGGATGGGCAGGGCAGAGCGACGCCCACGACATGGAAGAAGGGGTTGTGGCTGACCAGCTGATCATCCGCGGTGCCCGCGAGCACAACCTCAAGGACGTCTCCCTCGACCTGCCGCGCGACGCCCTGATCGTCTTCACCGGGCTCTCCGGCTCCGGCAAGTCCAGTCTCGCGTTCGACACGATCTTCGCCGAGGGACAGCGCCGCTACGTCGAGTCGCTGTCCGCCTACGCGCGCCAGTTCCTCGGGCAGATGGACAAGCCGGACGTCGACTTCATCGAGGGCCTGTCCCCGGCGGTGTCCATCGACCAGAAGTCCACGTCGAAGAACCCGCGGTCGACCGTCGGCACGATCACCGAGGTCTACGACTACCTCCGCCTGCTCTACGCGCGCGCGGGGCGCCCGCACTGCCCGAAGTGCGGCCGGCCGATCGCCCGGCAGACCCCGCAGCAGATCGTCGACCGGGTCCTCGAGCTCGAGGAGGGCAGCCGCTTCCAGGTGCTCGCCCCGGTGATCCGCGGCCGCAAGGGTGAGTACGTCGAGCTGTTCCGTCAGCTGCAGACCCAGGGGTTCTCCCGGGTCCGGGTCAACGGCGAGACGCATCCGCTCACCGAGCCGCCGAAGCTGGACAAGCAGAAGAAGCACACGATCGAGGTCGTCGTCGACCGGCTGGCGGTCAAGGAGTCCGCCAAGCGCCGGCTGACCGACTCCGTCGAGACCGCGCTGGGCCTCTCCGCCGGCCTGGTCACCCTGGACTTCGTCGACCTGCCCGAGGACGACGAGCACCGGGAACGCACCTTCTCCGAGCACCTGGCCTGCCTCCACGACGACCTGTCGTTCGAGGAGCTCGAGCCCCGCTCGTTCTCGTTCAACTCGCCGTTCGGCGCCTGCCCCGAGTGCCACGGTCTGGGCACCCGGATGGAGGTCGACCCGGAGCTGGTGATCTCGGACCCGTCGGCGACCCTGGCCGAAGGTGTGATCGGGCCGTGGTCCGGCGCACACGTGGCCGACTTCTTCACCCGTCTGCTCGGTGCGCTCGGCGACGAGCTCGGCTTCGACCTGGACACCCCGTGGGAGGACCTGCCGGCGAAGGCCCGCAAGTCGATCCTCGAGGGCCACTCGACCAAGGTGCACGTGCGGCACCGCAACCGCTACGGCCGGGAGCGGTCCTACTACACCTCCTTCGAGGGCGTCCGCCCCTACATCGAGCGCCGGCACCGCGAGGCGGAGTCCGACACCAGCCGGGACCGGTTCGAGGGCTTCATGCGCGAGGTCGCCTGCCCGGCCTGCTCCGGCACCCGGCTCAAGCCGGTCTCCGTCGCGGTGACCATCGGCGGCCGGAGCATCGCCGAGGTCTGCGCGCTCCCGATCAACGAGACCGCCGACTTCCTCAAGTCGCTGGACCTCAGCGCCCGTGAGCGGCAGATCGGCGAGCGGGTGCTGAAGGAGATCCAGGAGCGGCTGAACTTCCTCCTCGACGTCGGCCTCGACTACCTCTCCCTGGACCGGCCGTCCGGCTCGCTGTCCGGTGGTGAGGCGCAGCGGATCCGGCTCGCCACCCAGATCGGTGCCGGCCTGGTCGGCGTGCTCTACGTGCTCGACGAGCCGTCCATCGGGCTGCACCAGCGCGACAACCACCGGCTGATCGAGACCCTGGTCCGGCTCAAGGACCTCGGCAACACGCTGATCGTGGTCGAGCACGACGAAGACACCATCCGGGCCGCGGACTGGGTCGTCGACATCGGTCCCGGCGCCGGTGAGCACGGCGGGCAGGTGGTGCTCTCCGGCACCGTCGACGAGCTGCTGAACCACCATGACTCGCAGACCGGCCTCTACCTCTCCGGTCGCAAGGAGATCCCGGTGCCCGACGTACGCCGTCCGCGCACCCCGGGCCGCGAGCTCACCGTCCGCGGGGCCAAGGAGCACAACCTGCGCAACGTCGACGTGTCCTTCCCCCTCGGCATGTTCGTCGCAGTCACCGGCGTCTCCGGGTCCGGGAAGTCGACGCTCGTCAACGACATCCTCTACACGTCGCTGGCCAAGCAGATCTACAACGCCCGCACCGTTCCCGGCCGGCACCGCACGATCACCGGCCTCGAGCACGTCGACAAGGTGATCCACGTCGACCAGTC
>JAICRS010000145.1 GCA_025966335.1 Nocardioidaceae bacterium | reverse complement strand
AGCTGCAGGCCGCCCTGTCCGCGGAGGAGCAGGCTGAGCTCGGCAAGAAGATCGAGAAGGCGAAGAAGCTGGCGCCGACCAGGCCACACCCGGCGGCGCCCGACGAGCCGCCGCTGGACAAGCTGCTCGGCCCGCCCACCGGCCTCATCGACCGGATCCGCGACAAGATGAGCGGCCGCGAGACCGGCTGAGCACTCGGCGGCGGACGCATGACGTTGTGACGGCTGGATACGTTGGCGGGTATGGAAACTCGCAACCTTGGCTCCAGCGGTCTGAAGATCACCGAGATCGCCTACGGAAACTGGCTCACCCACGGCTCCCAGGTCGAGGAGGACGCGGCCATCACCTGTGTCCACCAGGCACTCGAGGAGGGCATCACCACCTTCGACACCGCGGACGTCTACGCCAACACGGCCGCCGAGACCGTCCTCGGCAAGGCGCTGGAGGGCGAGCGCCGCGAGGGCCTCGAGATCTTCACCAAGGTCTACTGGCCGACCGGCCCCGGCAAGCACAACGACCACGGCCTCTCCCGCAAGCACATCATGGAGTCGATCAACGGCTCGCTGAAGCGTCTCCGCACCGACTACGTCGACCTCTACCAGGCGCACCGGTTCGACTACGAGACGCCGCTCGAGGAGACGATGGAGGCCTTCGCCGACGTCGTCCGCTCGGGCAAGGCGCTCTACATCGGCGTCTCGGAGTGGACCGCCGACGAGATCCGCCGCGGGCACGAGCTCGCCCGCGAGCTTCGGATCCCGTTCGTCTCCAACCAGCCGCAGTACAACATGATCTGGCGCGTGATCGAGACCAAGGTCGTGCCGACGTGCGAGGAGCTGGGCATCGGACAGGTGGTGTTCTCGCCGATCGCCCAGGGTGTGCTGACCGGCAAGTACCTGCCGGGGCAGGCCCCACCGCAGGGCTCCCGCGCGACCGACGAGAAGGGCGGCGCCGACTTCATCAAGCGCTACCTGAAGGACGACGTGCTCGAGCGCGTGCAGAAGCTGAAGCCGATCGCGGACGACGCGGGCCTGTCGCTCGCACAGCTCGCCGTCGCGTGGGTGCTGCAGAACCAGAACGTGTCCGCCGCGATCATCGGCGCCTCGCGTCCCGAGCAGGTCACCGACAACGTGAAGGCCGCCGGGGTGAAGCTCGACGACGACGCGCTGAAGCAGATCGACGAGATCTTCGACGGCGTCATCGAGCGCGACCCCGCCCGGACCAAGTCCCCCGCCACCCGCGACTTCAACTAACCCACCCAACCCAACCCCACCCCACTCCCCCACCCCACCCTTTCGTTGAGACGTGCAGTTCTCGCCGTCGAGACGTGGATTTCTCGCGCTCGAAACGTGCAGTTCTCGCCGTCGAGACGTGGGCTTTTCGCGCTCGAAACGTGGAGTTGTCGGGATCGGGATAGAGAACTTCCGGCCGCCGACCTGAATGCGTCCGGGGAGGGCGGGTACGGCGTACGCGCGGCTCGGTCCGCACCCGGCCTCCGACACGTTCAGCGCAGCGAATCCGCTGCCACCGGCCCGAGGAGAGGAGCACGGACATGACGGACAGCAGCGAGACCGGACAGGTCACCGGCACCAAGGACAAGCTCTACAACATCATCTGGTTCACGGAGGCGAGCCTCAGCAACGCACTGCGGCTCGAGACGTACATCCAGGACGCCCAGCGCGACGGCGACTCCGAGCTCGCGGACTTCTTCCGCAAGGCGCAGGCCGAGAGCCGCAAGGGCGGCGAGGAGGGCAAGAAGCTGCTGACGTCACGGTTGAAAGGCTGACGTTCCCATTCCCGGCACGGGCACCTCACCCGCCGCCGGCAGCTCGACAACCGTCGAGCACGCGCCGAGGTAACCGGCGAGCCCGCGCTCAGTAGGTCCGCCCCCGTCCCTTCACCCACAACGCCAGCAGCGGGTCGACGTACCGCCAGGGGCCGGCACCCTCCCGCGTGATGTGCTGCCCCTCCTTGCCCAGCTCCCGGAGTGCGCTCTGCAGGGTCGCCCGTGAGGTCTCGAAGCGGCGCGCGGTGGTGGTGCCGGTGGGTGAGTCGCCGTCGGCCAACGCCGCGAGCACAGCCTTCTTGCCCGAGGACAACCCGTCCCAGACCGCCTGGTGCGCCTCGTTGGTCATGGACAGCGCACGACGTACGACGGAGTCCGCCAATGCGATTCCCTCCACGGCATCCCCCTCGGGCAGGGTCGTGGAGCCGAGGGCGCGTGCTGAGATCTCGCGGTGCAGGAGGTGCGCGAGCAGCATGGTGCGCTGCGGATGGCCGGCCGCCGTGGTCATCAGCGGCGACAGCGCGCCGGCCGGGTCCTCGCCCAGCTCGTCGAACCGCTCGGCCAGCTCGACCAGTACCTCGTCGGCCGGGAGCGGACCGAGCTCGAGCGGCTCGGCCTGCCCGTACAACGGTCGCTCCCGGTCGCTGAACAACTTGCGCATCAGGGACGGCTGGGAGCCGGCGTAGACGTAGACGGCCGCGTCGCCGTGGTACTGCACGTGCGAACGCAGCAGCCCGTCCAGCGACGGACCCGCGCTGAGCAGGTCCTGGAACTCGTCGAACACCACCAGCGTCGGGATCTTGTCCTTCTCGAACAGCGTCAAGGGCAGGTCGAGCAGCTCGGCAGCGGCGGTCTGGGTGGCCTCCGGCGTGGGCACCTGCTGCCGCGGCCCGAAGGTGATGCCCGGTCCGGCCGGCGTCAGCGACATTCCCAGCCGGGCGCCGAGCGCGTCGAGGTGCGCCTTGAGCCGGTTGTCGCGCAGCCGTGAGTACGACGACGCGATCCGAACGCAGACCTCGGCCAGCGAGGTCACGCCGTACATGTCCACGTGCACCGTCCGCCATCCCGTGCCTTGGAGGCCGGCGGCATGCGCGAGGAGCAGCGAGGTCTTGCCGAAGCGACGGGGGCCGGCGAGTCGGACGTGGACCCGCTCCGCGGCGGCCTCACTGAGCCGGGCCAGCTCCGCCCGCCGGTCGATCAGCGCATCCGGCGCGATCGGTGTCTCGAACGGGAAGGGACGCAACCTGGTTGCCATCCCCCGACCCTAGCAGGTGCCGTATTGATATACCAATACCTCGTCGTATCTCAACCCCCATACTGTCCTTCGTTGAAACGCGGGAAATTCGCCGTTGAAACGCGGGAAATTCGCGGGTGAGACGCGGATTTGTTGCGTAGCGCGAGCCCGTCGCCACGTCCGTCAGCGCATTGACCCCGTCGTCCCGCGGAGTGGCCGCCGGAGCCCAGGTGGCGAACGGAGGGGCGAACGCCCCGTAACGGAGAACGTTCGCGGGCTCGTGCGCGGAGTACCGCACGTCGGACCGGGCGACAACTCCGCGTCTCGAGCGCGAAAACTGCGCGTCTCGACGGCGAAAAAGGCACGTCTCAACGGATATGGGTGGGTCAGGAGGTGGGGTGGAGGCTCATCGGGCCGTAGACCTTGCGGTCGCCCTCGAACAGGGTGACCGCGTCCGCGCCGCCGTCGAGCAGCTCGCGCCAAACCTCGCCGACCCACGACTCCGCGTCGCTCTGGGAGGGGAAACGCTGGGCCGGGACCTCGGCGACCGAGACCTCGCCGCCGGCGGAGTCCTCGAGCCGCCACCACCAGGACGAGGCCGTCGGCCCGGAGTCGCTGCTGAAGTGGCCGGAGGGTTCGAGCGAGTTGGTCATGTGTCCAGGCTAACGCCGAAGATCGGTGAGACGCCTTTGACGCCCCCGCCGCGGCATGGGACTGTTTCCCCAGCGTTACCTGCCTCGTGTCGGGAAAGCCGGTCCAACTCCGGCGCTGACCCGCAACCGTAGGCCGCCGCCCGGAAGACCAGGCGACGGCGAGCCGGAACACCGACCCGGGACAGCGGCTCCCCATATCCGTCGAGGTCTACGGGACGGAGCCGGATCAGGGCCCCGTGTCTGTTCGCGGCCCAGCGGTCCGGTCTCGTCTGCGAACCGCCGCACACGAAAGGGCCACCATGGCCAGCTCCACGACTCTCCGCCGCAGCGCCGGCGTGCTCATCTCCTTGTTCGTCGCAGTCTTCGTCGCCGCCGGCTTCAGCGGTACGGCGCACGCGGTCGACGGGTACAAGTTCTGGAACTACTTCCACGCCACGGACGGCGCCTGGGCGTTCTCGCAGAAGGGCGCCTCGGCCTACGAGCCGGCCGACGGCACCATCGAGGGCTACCGGTTCGGCACGACCACCGCCAACGACACCGACGGGCTGCCGCCGCGCGCGGATCTCGCCGAGGTCAACTTCGAGACCATCTGCGGCGCCGCCGAAGCCGACGTGGATCAGAAGCGGGTCGGCGTGGTCATCGACTACGGCACCGAGGCCGACGCCGAGGACACCACACCGCCGGCCCCGCGCGCCGAGTGCGCGGTGGTCGACGCTGACGCCAACGGGCTCCAGGTGCTCCAGGCCGTCGCCAACGTCCGGATCGAGAACAGCTTCTCCTGCGCGATCGACGGCTACCCCGCGCAGGGCTGCGGCACCCCGGTCGCCGACGCGACGGACACCACCGGCGAGCAGCCGGTCGCGTTCGAGCTGCCCGCCGACGAGACAGTGGAGGAAACCGCGCCCGCCGCGGACCCAGCCGGGGACGACGGCAACGACCTCCTCTTCCCGCTGGTCCTCGCCGGGGTCGTCGTGGTCGCCCTCGGGGCCGGCGCCTTCGCGCTGAACCGCCGCAACCCGGACGCCTGAGGGCTCGGCTCGCCGATGCGTCCGCAGCACCTGGTCACCTTCCCCCGGAACCTCCATCCGGGGGCCTGGTGGCTGTGGGCGCTCGGCCTCGCCGCGGCCGCGAGCAGGACCCAGAATCCCGTGCCCCTGCTGCTGATTCTCGTCGTCACCGGCTTCGTCGTCGCGGCCCGCCGCAGCAACGCGCCCTGGGCGAAGTCCTACGGCGCGTTCCTCAAGCTGGCCCTGATCGTGATCGCGATCCGGATCGTCTTCCAGGCGGTGCTCTCCAGCGGCTCCCAGGGCCCGACGGTCCTGTTCACGCTGCCGGAGATCCCGGTTCCCTCCGACACCGGCATCAAGCTCGGCGGCATCATCAGCCTCGAGGCGGTGCTCCGCGCGTTCTACGAGGGCCTGCAGCTGGCCACCATCCTGTGCTGCATCGGCGCGGCGAACTCGCTGGGCAGCGCGCGCCGGCTGCTCCGCTACGTCCCAGGTGCCCTCTACGAGATCGGCGTGGCCTGCGTGATCGCGCTGACCTTCGCCCCGCAGCTGGTCACCGACGCCGGCCGGGTCCGGGCCGCGCACCGCCTGCGCGGCCAGACCTCACGCGGCCTCGGCTCCCTCAAGCGGCTGGCGATGCCGGTCCTCGAGGGCGCGCTGGACCGGTCGATCGAGCTGGCCGCGGCGATGGACTCCCGGGGCTACGGCCGTACGACGGACGCGGGCCGCGTCTCGCGCAGGGTGACCGGCCTCCTGGTCTTCGGGGGTCTGCTCGGTGTCTGCGTGGGGGTGTACGGACTGCTCGCGGGAACCAGCGCCGGCTGGGTCGGCCTGCCGATGCTGCTGGGCGGATGCCTGCTTGCCGCGGTCGGCATGTTCTTCGGTGGCCGCCGCACCGGTCGCACGAAGTACCGCCCCGACCCGTGGGCGCTGCCCGAGTGGCTGGTGACCGGCACCGGCCTGGCCGCAGCGGTCACCATGTTCGTCGCGGTCGAGCGCACCCCGGCCGACCTGTTCCTCGCTTCCGTCACCCAGGTTCCGCCGGTGCCGCTGCTCGCCTGCGCGGGCATCCTGATCGCGATCGCACCGGCGTTCCTCGCCCCACCGCTGCCACGCAGCGACCGTCCCCAGACCGCACAGCCGCAGCAGCTGGAGGTGGCCGCATGATCACGTTCGACCACGTCAGCGTCACCTTCGCCGACGCACCCGCACCCGTCCTCCGTGACGTGAACCTGACCATCCCCGAGGGCGAGCTGTGCCTGGTGATCGGCCGCACCGGCTCCGGGAAGACCACCCTGCTGCGGGCCATCAACGGCCTGGTCCCGCACTTCTCCGGCGGCACCCTGTCCGGCCGGGTCCTCGTCGACGGCCGCGACACCCGCGACCACCGTCCCCGCGACCTCGCGGACGTGGTCGGCTTCGTCGGCCAGGACCCGCTGTCGGGCTTCGTCACCGACGTGGTCGAGGACGAGCTCGCCTACGGCATGGAGTCGCTCGGGCTGCCCTCGGAGGTGATGCGCAAGCGCGTCGAGGAGACCCTCGACCTGCTCGGCCTCGCCGAGCTCCGGCACCGGCCGCTGACCGACCTCTCCGGTGGCCAGCAGCAGCGAGTGGCGATCGGGTCCGTGCTGACCACCCACCCGCGGATCCTGGTCCTCGACGAGCCGACCTCCGCGCTGGACCCGCTGGCAGCCGAAGAGGTGCTCGCGACGTTGCAGCGACTGGTCCACGACCTCGGGCTCACCGTCGTCCTTGCCGAGCACCGGCTCGAACGCGTCGTGCAGTACGCCGACCGCGTGGTGCTCGTGCCCGGTGGTGCCCGACCGGTCCGGGACGGGTCCCCGGAGGAGGTCCTCGTCGACTCCCCCATCGCGCCGCCCGTCGTGGAGCTCGGCCGGGTCGCCGGCTGGCAGCCGCTGCCACTGTCGGTGCGCGACGCCCGCCGTAAGGCCGGTGCCCTCCGGGCGCAGCTGGCCGACCTCACCGAGCCACCGCACACCGCCGAGCCCGTCGCCGGGTCCACTGCCGGGCCGGTCGCGGTCACCGAGCACCTGGTCGCCGGCTACGGCCAGACCCCTGTGCTGCAAGGGATATCGACCACCATCTCCGCAGGCGAGATCGTCGCGCTGATGGGCCGCAACGGCGCCGGCAAGTCCACCCTGCTCAAGACCCTGGTCGGCATGAAGCGGCCCAGCAGCGGCCGGGTACACGTCGACGGACAGGTGCCCGCCGAGCTGAAGCCCAGAGACCTGCTGCGCCACGTCGGCCTGGTGCCGCAGGTGCCCGCGGACCTCCTTTACGAGTCGACCGTCGGACGCGAGTGCACCCAGGCCGACAAGGACGCGGGCGTCGAGTCCGGGACCACGCGAGCCCTCTTCGAGCGGCTCTCCCCCTGCGTCGACCCCGCCCAGCATCCCCGCGACCTGTCCGAGGGACAGCGGCTCACCCTGGCCCTGGCGATCGTGCTGGCCGCCGAGCCGCCGCTGGTGCTGCTCGACGAGCCGACCCGCGGGCTGGACTACACCGCGAAGCACCGGCTGGTGGAGATCCTGCGCGACCTCGCCGCCGCCGGGCACGGGATCGTCCTGGCTACGCACGACGTGGAGCTCGTCGCGGAGGTCGCCACCCGGGTGCTGGTGATCGCCGACGGGGAGCTGGTCGCCGACGGGAGCACCCCCGACGTGGTGGTCTCCTCCCCCGCGTTCGCTCCGCAGGTCGCCAAGATCCTCGCCCCGCAACGCTGGCTCACCCCGACCGACGTCGCGCTCGCGCTCGCCGACGCCGAGACGGTCTCGCGATGAGACCCACCGACCTGATCCCGCTGCGCGGCCGGTCCGCGCTCGCGCTGACCGTGGTCTCCGCGGTCGGCCTGGTCGCGTTCGGCTGGCCGTTCCTCACCGAGCCGGGCAGCGCGCTGGACAACTCGCACTCCGGTGACGCCCCGGTGCTGTTCGTCGTGATCCTGCCGCTGCTCGCCGCGATCGT
>JAICRS010000126.1 GCA_025966335.1 Nocardioidaceae bacterium | reverse complement strand
GGGTCCGCTTCCCACCCTCGCCGACCGGCTCCCTGCACGTGGGCAACGTGCGCAGCGCGCTGTTCAACTGGGCGTTCGCGCGCCACTTCGGCGGCACTCTCGTGCTGCGGATCGAGGACACCGACCTGGCCCGCAACACCCCGGAGGGCTACGCGTCGGTGATCGACTCCCTGCGCTGGCTCGGCATCGGCTGGGACGAGGGCCCGGAGGTCGGTGGCCCGTTCGCGCCGTACCTCCAGTCGGAGCGGTTCGACAAGTACGCCGCGGTGGCGCACGAGCTGCGTGAGGCCGGGAAGGCCTACGACTGCTACTGCTCGCAGGAGGAGGTCGAACAGCGTCGCGAGGCCGCCCGCGCCGAGAACAAGACCAGCGGGTACGACGGACACTGCCGCGACCTGTCACCGCAGCAGATCGACGCGTTCATCGACCAGGGAAGGAAACCGGTGCTCCGGTTCCGGATGCCGGACCGGCCGATCGTGTTCGACGACCTGGTCCGCGGGGAGATCACCTTCCTTCCCGAGCACGTGCCCGACTTCGTGCTGGTCCGCGCCAACGGACATCCGCTCTACACCCTGGTGAACCCGGTCGACGACGCACTGATGGAGATCACGCACGTGCTGCGCGGCGAGGACCTGCTCTCCTCGACTCCCCGTCAGGTGGCGCTCTACGAAGCGCTCGCGGAGCTCGGGATCGGCACCGGGTCGCCCAGGTTCGGGCACCTGCCGATCGTGATGGGGGAGGGCAACAAGCGACTCTCCAAGCGTGACCAGGGCGCCGGCCTGACCGAGTACATCGAGCGTGGCTTCCTGCCCGAAGGGATCCTGAACTACCTCGCGCTGCTCGGCTGGGGGATCGCCGAGGACCGGGACGTGTTCACGATGGCGGAGATGGCCGAGGCGTTCGACATCCGGCGGGTCAACCCGAACCCGGCCCGCTTCGACATGAAGAAGTGCGAGGCGATCAACGCCGCTCACCTGAGGGCACTCAGTGTCGAGGACCTCACGGAGCGGATGATCCCCTACCTGCAGCGCGCGGGTGTCCTCGGTGACGCCGTGAACGCGGACCAGCGGAACCTGCTCGCGCAAGCGGCACCGCTGGTGCACGAGCGGATGACCACCCTCGGCGAGTGCGTGGACATGCTGGGCTTCCTGTTCCTCGACGACGCCACCTTCGAGCGTGACCCCGCCGATGCCGAGAAGCTGCTCAACGAGGACGGCCGGTCCGTCGTCAAGGCCGCCCACGATGCGCTCGCCGGACTCGAGTCCTGGGAGACCGCCGCGATCGACGAGGCACTGCGCCGCGCACTGGTGGAGGAGCTCGGCCTCAAGCCGCGCAACGCGTTCGGTCCGGTGCGGGTCGCGGTGACCGGCCGCCGGATCTCGCCGCCGCTGTTCGAGTCGCTGGAACTGCTGGGCAGGGACCGTTCGTTGGCCAGACTGAGCAGCGCGCAGGAAGGCTGAGCGCACCGGTGGAGGGGGCGAGGGCGTGAGCGACCAGTATCCGGGCGGCAACCAGCCCTACCCCGGAAACCAGCCGCACCCGTGGCAGCAGCCGCCGCCCCAGCAGTGGGGGGCACCCGCGCAGCCGCAGTGGGGCCCGCCGCCGGCGCCGCCGGCACGGCCGCTGCCGACGTTCCCGCACCCGGAGCCCCGCGAGTACCACCAGATGCTGCGCACCTGGAACTACGCTTGGTGGAAGCCCGTGGTCGGCATCCTGCTGGTCGGCCTCGGCATGGTGATCATCGCACCGCTCGTGCTGATGCCGGTGCTGGTCGTCGGCGTGATGATCGAGGGCGGCCCGTTCTGGGAGAGCTTCGAGAAGGCCGCGACCCTCCAGGCGATCGGGCCCGCCTCGTTGCTCTACCTGAACCTCACCCTGGGTGCGGCGATCCTGGTCACCTGGGCGGTGATGCGATGGGTGCACCGGATGCGGCCACGCTGGCTGACCTCCGTCGTACCCAAGATGCGCTGGAAGTTCTTCTTCATCTGCCTCGGCCTGGCCGTGGCGGCGCTGATCGCGCAGCTGGTCGTGAGCATGCTGCTGCCGGGCGCCCAGGAAGCCGACATCGACCAGCAGGTCAACGACTTCACCACGACCACGGCGATCCTCGCGTTGATCGTGCTGGTCACCACCCCGTTCCAGGCCGCCGGCGAGGAGTACGTCTTCCGCGGCTACCTGATGCAGGCGCTCGGCTCGCTGTTCAACAACCGCTGGGTCGCGCTGGTGGTCACCGCCACGTTGTTCGCGATGGCGCACGGTGTCCAGAACTTTCCGCTGTTCTTCGACCGGTTCATGTTCGGCCTGATCGCCGGCTGGCTGGTGCTGCGCACCGGCGGCCTCGAGGCCGGGATCGCGATGCACATCCTGAACAACTTCCTCGCCTTCGGATTCGCGCTCACGTTCGCCGACCTCACCGAGACGCTGAACGTTTCCGAGGTCGGCTGGAGCAACATCCCGCTGACCTTGACGCAGTCGCTGGTCTACGCGGCGCTGGTGCTGCTCGTGGGCAGAAAGCTGGGTCTGCAGACCCGGACCCGGCCGCCGGCAGCGCAGGACGCGACCGGCGACGTGAGGGTGCTCACGCACGGTTGAGGGAGGCGGTTCCCGTTTTGGTCGCGGACGGGTGACCCGTGTATTCTCAACCCTCGGCTTCGCAAGAAGCCGGATCCCATGGGGTATGGGGTAATTGGCAGCCCGACTGGTTCTGGTCCAGTTAGTCTAGGTTCGAGTCCTAGTACCCCAGCTAGAGCAGTGATTGGACTCCGGTCAGCGTATTGGCTAGAGTCTCGTCCCGCTCGGGCCCCCGTTGTGTAGTGGCCTAGCACGCCGCCCTCTCAAGGCGGTAGCGCCGGTTCGAATCCGGTCGGGGGTACCACCAAAGATGCCAGTCGTTCACAACGGCTGGCTTTCTTGTTTCCGGAGCCGCCGTCGCGGCGGTGTCCGATTTCCGCTAGCACTGGCTCCTCCGATGGGGGAGGATCATGGGCATGGACATCGAGGACACCGAGGCCTGCTACCGGGCGGTGAAGAGCCGGGACCGTCGGTTCGACGGTGTCTTCTACACCGGCGTACGGACCACCGGCATCTACTGCCGCCCGTCCTGCCCGGCGACCACTCCGCACCAGAAGAACGTCACGTTCTTCCGCACCGCGGCCGCCGCCCAGGGGGCGGGCTTCCGGGCCTGCCGGCGCTGCCTGCCGGACGCGACGCCCGGGTCACCGGACTGGGACGTGTCGGCGGACGTGACCGGCAGGGCGATGCGGCTGATCTCCGACGGTGTCGTGGACCGCGAGGGCGTCGAGGGGCTCGCCCACCGGGTGGGCTACACCAGCCGACACCTGTCCCGGCTGCTGACCGCCGAGGTCGGAGCCGGGCCGCTGGCGTTGGCCCGTGCCAAGCGCGCACAGACCGCCCGGATCCTGGTGGAGACCACCGCGATGTCGTTCGCCGACGTCGCGTTCGCGGCCGGGTTCACCAGCGTCCGGCAGTTCAACGACACGATTCGCGAGGTCTACGCCAGCTCACCGAGCCAGCTCCGCGGCCGGCACCGGACCCCCGTCGTGTCACCCGGCCAGGTGGAGCTGCGGCTCGCGGTGCGCCGGCCGTTCGCGGTCGACCACCTGATCGGGTTCCTGGCGATCCGGGCCGTGCCGGGCATCGAGGCGGCCGGTCCCGGGTGGTACGAGCGCAGCCTGCGGCTCCCGCACGGCCAGGGCACCGCCCGGCTCACCGTGCCGCTCGCGCAGGACGTGACCCGGACGGCGTTCGTGAACCTCACCCTGCGGCTGTGCGACCTGCGGGACGTCGCCGCCGCCGTGGAGCGGTGCCGACGGATGCTGGATGCCGACTGCGACCCGGTGGCCGTCGACGACGAGCTCGCCGCGGACCCGAGGTTGGCCCGACTGGTGCGTGACCGGCCCGGGCTTCGGGTGCCAGGTCATGTCGACGGCCACGAGATCGCGGTCCGCGCGGTGCTCGGCCAGCAGATCTCGGTCGCCCGGGCCCGGACTCTCGCAGGTCTCCTCGTGGAGCGGTACGGCGAAGAGCTGCCGGCCAGTGCCGCCGACGTCGGGGCCGACGACCCGCCTCAGGTCACCCACCTGTTCCCGTCGGCCGAGGTGCTCGCGGAGGTCGCGCCGGAGGACATCCCGATGCCCCGGGCACGGGGCCGCGCGCTCAACGTGCTGTGCACGGCGCTCGCCTCAGGGGACATCCCGCTGGACCGCAGCGCCGACCGCTCCGACGTACGCGCTGCGCTGCTCGCCCTGCCGGGAATCGGACCCTGGACCGCCGACTACATCGCGATGCGGGCGCTCGGTGACCCGGACGTGTTCCTGCCCACCGACGTCGGTGTGCGCAACGCGCTGGTGCTGCTCGGTGAGGACCCCCGGCATGCCGACCAGCTGAGCCAGGCCTGGCGCCCCTGGCGTTCCTATGCCCAGATGCACCTGTGGGCCTCGTTGACCCCGAAGGAGAAGTGAGCACGATGTGGACGTCCATGGAATCACCGGTCGGAACGCTGCGGATCGTCGCGAACCGCACCGCCATCACCGCGATCGAGTACACCGGGACCCAGCCGGCAAGCCCGTCGAAGGCGTCCTCGATCAGCCGCGCAGCCGCGGTGTCGGCGGGCCGGGTGGTGGGGGAGCGCGATGACGCCGACCCGCTGCTGATCGAGGCGGTGCGCCAGCTTCGCGCTTACTTCGACCGCGACCTCAAGGAGTTCGATCTTCCGCTGGACCCGGCCGGCACCCCGTTCCAGGTGCTGGTGTGGGACCAGCTGAAGCTGATCGGCTACGGAGAGACCGCCTCCTACGGCGAGATCGCCGGACGACTGGGCAAGAGCCTCGCCGCGTCCCGGGCGGTCGGGCTGGCCAACGGGCGCAACCCGATTCCGATCGTGGTTCCCTGCCACCGGGTGGTGGGTGCAAACGGCACCCTGACCGGCTACGCGGGCGGGGTCGAGCGCAAGCAGACCCTGCTCGACCTGGAGCAGGACGCGCTGTTCTAGGCCGTTCTACGACTTGCGGCCCAGCCTGCCTGCCGACACGTGTTCGTGCGCCATCCGGCGGATGGTGAGCAGCACCGGTTCGAGCAGCACGGTGCCTACGACGGCGCGTTCGGTGGCTGTCGCCGGAGCCTCGCCGACGACCGATCCCACCTCGCGCCGCGCGATCGGACCCATCGCTGCGGCGTACTCGTCGAGCAGGTCGTCGCTGACCGGCTGGTCGAGTGAGGACAGCGCGTCGAGCCCCTTCGCCAGGGCCTCTCGGTGCGGGCTGTCGGTGGCCAGCCGCCACCGCTTTCTCCGCACGAGCGCGTCGACCCGCGCCCGGGCTTCTGAGCTGGCGGGGGAGGACGCGTCGGTCGCGGACAGCCTGGTGTGCGCGGCGCCGACCACCTCGTGCAGGGTCAGTGACTCGTCGTCGACGGCGGCGAGGATCGTGCGGACATCCTCGAGCCGCAGCGCGGCGACCACGACGAGGGCCCGGATCAGCCGGAGCCGGCGTAGATGTGTCTCGTCGTAGTGCGCGCGGGTTGCCCCCGTCGCCGTGCCCGGGGGCAACATGCCCTCGCGCAGGTAGAACTTGATCGTCGCGACCGGCAGGCCGCTGCGCTGTGACAGCTCCGACATCCACATGGGAATCATGTTGACATTAGATAGCGTTACTGTCCAATATTGGAGTGTTGAACTATCTAAAGGAGCCGAACATGGAAACGAGTCTTGCCCTCTCGGCCGACTCCCGGCAGCTCGCCGGCATCCTGCTGCTGGCGCTCGTCACCGTCGAGACCGGTGGCATGTACATGGTCAAGCTGGTCCGTGGCGGCGCCGGCGCGACCCCGTTCCAGATCTCGTTCGCGCGCGCCGGTCATGCGCACGCCGGTGTGCTGCTGATCCTCGCGCTGGTGTGCCAGGTGCTCGCGGACTCCACCACACAGTCAGGCTTCATCGACTGGCTGTCTCGCAGCGGCGTCGCCGTGGCTGCGTTGCTGATGCCGGCCGGCTTCTTCTTCTCCTCGATGGGCAACGGCCGGGAGCGACCGAACGGGCTGATCGCGCTGGTCTTCGTGGGTGCGTTCGTCCTTGCTGCCGGCCTGGTCAGCCTCGGGATCGGACTGCTGACCGCCGGCTGAGTGAAGTCGCCGCATCCCGGCAGCGGACGGTCTATCTTCGAGGACATGAGGGAGGTCCGCTCCGGTGCCCCGGTATGGAGCGCCTCTTCTTCTACCGAGACTGGGAGCGCACGGTCCGCCGCTTCCATCCGCCCGGACCGGACCAGATCCAGGCTGCGCGCAAGCTTCTGGAGGCACTCGAGCGGTGGGAGGAGATGCCCGACACAGCGGGCCCCCGTTGGGCGGTCAAGTTCATCAGCTGGCGGGCGGAGTACGAGACCCCGCCCGACCATGCTGGCTACGACCACTGAGGCGGTGTTCGGGCCAGGTCCGGCCTAGCCGCGCGGGATCCACCGGCTCGCGCCGCTCCTCGTCTCCGGCGTGTAGTCCGAGTCGCCGCCCCTCTCGGTGAGCACCGCAAACCGGATCGCGCCGTAGTCGCCGCCGTGGAGACACCGTGACGGCATTCGTACGGTGGCCACCGGGGCATCAGAACGCCAGTTGACCCGGAACCCTCGACAGGCCAAGGTCTTGGGCTCTTCCGAGCCTCCCTTGTCCGTGAAAGCGCCGGCGATGACGGCGTTGTTCGTCTGTCCGCCCGGGCGGTACTCGCTCACGAGCCGCAGTCCCCTAGCCCTGCGAGGGTCGATGCTCACGATCAGGTCTCCGCGCACCGACTCCACGAAGCGCACCTTGACCACGACCGAGTGGTCCAGGTTGCGCACCGTGACGCGGGTGATGTCGAGGCCCCGGTTCGCCGCGTCACCGCCGGGATCCTGCACCGTCACCTGCGCCGCGAAGGCGGGGGAGGCGAACAGCGAGGCCGCAGCCGCGGCCAGGGTCATGAGGGCCGTTCTCGATCGCTTCACGAGGTGATGGTTTCACGGCCCCACCCGCGAGATCCCCGATTTCCTGGATCCGGCGCCCGCCGGCTCCCGCTCGTAGATCGGCTGTGCCTACTCGGCAGCGCGGCGCAGCGACTCCGAGAGCCGTTCGGCCGCGGCGAGTACGGCGGGCGCGTGCATCCGGCCGGGCTGACGGGACAGCCGTTCCAGCGGCCCGGACACGGAGACCGCGGCGATGATCTTGCCGGAGGGGGAGCGCACCGGTGCCGACACCGAGGCCACGCCCTGCTCCCGCTCACCCACGGACTGTGCCCATCCGCGGCGACGGATGCCGGCCAGCGCGGTTGCGGAGAACGCGGCGTTCTGCAACCCGCGGTGCATCCGCTCCGGGTCCTCCCAGGCGAGCAGGATCTGGGCGGCGGAGCCGGCGCGCATGCTCACCTGCGAGCCGACCGGGATCGTGTCGCGCAGGCCGGAGGGGCGCTCCGCGGCGGCGACGCAGACGCGGTACTCACCCTGTCGGCGCCACAGCTGGGCGGACTCCCCGGTGATGTCGCGCAGCCGGGCCAGGACCGGCCCCGCCGCCGCGAGCAGCCGGTCCTCGCCGGCGGCCGCCGAGAGCTCCGAGAGCCGAGGCCCGAGCACGAACCGGCCCTGCATGTCGCGGGCAACCAGTCGGTGATGCTCGAGCGCCACCGCGAGCCGGTGGGCCGTCGGTCTGGCCAGGCCGGTGCCGGCGACCAGCCCCGCGAGAGTGGCCGGTCCGGACTCCAGGGCAGCAAGAACCAGGGCGGCTTTGTCGAGCACGCCGACTCCGCTAGAGTTGTCCATATTCCAATATTGCCGTCTCGCATCCTGGGATGCAAGTCGGTAGACCGGTTCAGTGAAGGAGATGGGCAATGGGCAAGACCCTTGCAGAGAAGGTATGGGACGAGCACGTCGTCCGCAGCGCGCCAGGAGAACCGGACCTCCTGTTCATCGACCTTCACCTCATTCACGAGGTCACCTCGCCGCAGGCCTTCGAAGGGCTCCGGCTGGCCGGCCGGACGGTACGCAGGCCTGACCTGACCTTGGCCACCGAGGACCACAACGTCCCGACCCTCGACATCGACAAGCCCATTGCGGACCCGGTCTCGCGCACTCAGGTGGAGACGTTGCGCAAGAACGCCGAGGAGTTCGGCGTACGCCTGCACTCGCTCGGTGACGTGGAGCAGGGGATTGTGCACATCATCGGCCCGCAGCTCGGGCTGACCCAGCCCGGAATGACGATCGTGTGCGGTGACTCGCACACCTCGACCCACGGCGCGTTCGGGGCGATCGCGTTCGGGATCGGCACCAGCGAGGTCGAGCACGTGCTTGCCACGCAGACCCTGATGCAGGCCAAGCCGAAGACGATGGCGGTCACCGTGAACGGGTCGCTGCCCGCGGGCGTCACCGCCAAGGACCTGGTGCTGACCCTGATCGCGCACACCGGGACCGGTGGTG
>JAICRS010000021.1 GCA_025966335.1 Nocardioidaceae bacterium | reverse complement strand
TCGGCTGATTCAACTCCGGAAACGCGTCGTTCTTGACCACTTTCGTGGACGCGGCGACGCGGGTGATCGAACGAACGCGAGCCCGGCTCGACGCCTGGTCACACCAGCACACATGTGCCGTTGCGACACGGTTCCTCGCGAAAAACGTGTCGCAACAGCACCCCTGTGCCGCTTGGTCACACGGGAACCCGGTCAGTCCGAACCGGGACTCACCCGATCAGAGGACCCCGCGGCCCTCGCGCACCTCGAACACGAGCTGGGTCTGGGTCTGCCGGACGATCGGGTGGATCGTGATGTGCTCGAGCACCATGTCGCGCAGGTTCTCGGGGCTGCCCACGGCCACGTGCAGGTGGAAGTCGTCCTCGCCGGCGACGTGCAGCACGGTGAGCACGCCGGGAACCCTCACGAGCTGGTCGTAGAGGTCGCGGACGTGTTCCCGGTCGTGGCTGCCCAGGCGCACCTTGATCACCGCCTGGATCGGGTGGCCGAGCGCGCCGAGGTTCAGCCGGGCGGTGACGCCCGCGATCACCCCGGAGTCGCGGAGGGCGCGCACCCGGTAGGCGCAGGTCGACTCGGCGACACCCACTCGCGCGGCCAGGGCGGCGTTGGTCATCCGGCCGTCCTCCACCAGCGCGGCGAGGATCGCGAGGTCGGTGCCGTCGAGCGTCGTGGACGGTTGCAGATTCTTCGGCCGAAGCGCGGTCACGATGCCTCCTGTTGCGGTTCCTGCACCGAATCTAGCCTCCCGATCCTGTTTCTGCGGACGTGATTGCCCTGGTTCACGGAATCATCGACAGTGTGGCCATGACCTCACGGCTGACCTCGCGGCACCTGCACCTCGACTCGCTCGCCGTCCACGCCGGCCGGGAAGACCTCCAGGACCTCGGCGTGCACGCGCTGCCGATCGACCTCTCCACGACGAACCCGCTGCCCGGGATAGACGCGGGCGGGCTGTCCTACGAGGCGATGGCCACGGGCGGCATACCGGACCCCGAGGGCGGCGCGGTCTACGCGAGGCTCTGGAACCCGACGGTGGCCCGGTTCGAGTCGGCGCTGGCCAGGCTGGAGCACACGACCGAGGCGGTCGCCTTCGCCTCGGGGATGGCCGCGCTCACCGCCGCCGTCCTCGCCACCACGCACGACAGCGGCCGGCGGCACGTGCTCGCGGTGCGCCCGCTCTACGGCGGCAGCGACCACCTCCTCGCCTCCGGACTGCTCGGTGCGGAGGTCACCTTCTGCAGCGCCCACGACGTGGCCCGCCGGCTCCGTCCGGACACCGCGATGGTGGTCATGGAGACGCCGGCCAACCCGACCCTGGACCTGGTCGACATCCGCGCGGTGTGCGATGCCGCAGGCGACGTCCCGGTCCTCGTGGACAACACGTTCGCGACGCCGGTCCTGCAGAACCCTGTCGACTTCGGCGCCGCGCTGGTGCTGCACAGCGCGACCAAGTACCTCGGCGGGCACGGCGACGTGGTGGGCGGCGTGATCGCCTGCGACGAGAGCTACGCCGCCTCCCTGCGCAGGGTGCGCGCGGTCACCGGCGGCATCCTGCACCCGCTCGGCGGCTACCTCCTGCACCGCGGCCTGGCCACGCTGCCACTCCGGGTGCGGGCGCAGCAGGCGAACGCGCAACGCATCGCCGCCTGGCTGGAGACCCATCCCGGCGTCTGGCGCGTCTACTACCCGGGCCTGGCGTACGACGAGAGCGGGCTGGTCGGCCGGCAGATGAAGGGGCCGGGCGCCATGATCGCGGTCGAGCTGCGAGGTGGCTACGAGCAGGCGCGCAGCCTGACCTCGACGGTGGAGCTGTTCACCCACGCGGTATCACTGGGCGGTGTCGACTCGCTGATCCAGCATCCCGCAGCACTCACCCACCGGCCGGTCGCGTCCGAGGCGAAGCCGCCGGCGAGCCTGGTCCGGCTGTCCGTGGGCATCGAGGACCACGAGGACCTGATGGCCGACCTCGACCGTGGGCTCGGCGCGCACACGGCAAGCCGGGGCGCAGCCGCCGCCGTGCCGAGAGGCTGAGCCGGCGAACCGGGACGGTGGCAGCGGGGGCAGATGCCGATCTCTGTGTGTGGTGTTACTGACGTGTTGCCGCGGCCTGGGTCTCGGTCAACCCGAGCTGTGCCATCAGGGATCCGGTGTCGAAGTAGGTCCGTTGTGAGACGGGCTTCCCGTCCCGGAACTCGATGACATCGCACAGCTGCAGCGTGAGTGAGCGGCCGGTCGGTGGGATGGAGCCCATCGACGTGACCAGCGTGCCCGTGTGGGTTCCCCGCCCGGTGATCTCGGCCACGACACAGTCCCCGGCCTCGTGCAGGTGGTCGACGGTGATCACGCCATCAGGGAACGCGTCCGCCCACGACCTGTTGTACTGCATCGCGCCTTCGGGACCCGAGAACGTGTCGCCGCTGCCGACGATCACGATCTGTCCCTCCGCGGGAGTCGACGCGACGATCATGTCGAAGTCCCGCTTGTTCCACGCCTCGTACAGGGTGCGCGCGAGGGTTGCGTTGTCAGCCATTCGAGCCTCCGCTCTGGCATCTGCCGCCCGCCGACGCTCCAACCTATGACCCGCCGATCGGGCAGGGGAATAGGTCGTTTGGGCCACCCGGCGAGAGGGCACATAAGACCTGGATTCCCTGTTTGGGAAGGAGATGTGACGAAACATGTTCCCGTCCCGGTTCATGCCGTGTCCCGACTGCGGTGAGTCGCTCGAACGGAGCGCCGCGGCCTCGCACCGGTGCACGAGGGACCGCGAGCTCGACTACCAGATGTTCCGGCTGCGCCACGAGGTGGATTCTTTCGACGAGCGTCTGGCTGCGTACCTGAGCAGCTCCACCGGGCGCTTCGAGGTCTGGCTGGCAGCCCGACGGGTGCGCACGCGCACCCCCTGACCGAGCGCGTTCAGTCGACCAGCTCGGCCGGCCGCGCCACGACGTCGACGAGCGCGCCGTTGCGCAGCACCGTGATCTCGGTGCGAGCCCCGATCGCCTCGTCGAAGAGCAGGCGCTGCAACGACTGGGCGTCGCCGAGAGCGGCCCCGTCCACCGCCAGGATCATGTCGCCGGCACGCATCCCGCTGATCTCCGCCGGCGAGCCGCTCACCACCTCGACGACGCGGAGCGCCGTGCGCCGTTCCGTGCGTTCCGCCCACCCTGCGGGCAGCGGAGCGGGAGAGGTGACCAGCCCAAGGTAGGCCCGGCGCACCCGGCCGTCGTGCATCAGCGCGTAGATGATCCGGCGGCTGGTCTGGTTCACCGGCACCGCGAGACCGAGTCCGATCCCCGCCACGGCGGTGTTGATCCCGACCACGCGGCCGCGCGAGTCCGCCAGGGCGCCGCCCGAGTTGCCGGGATTGAGCGCGGCATCGGTCTGGATGACGTTCTCGATGACCCTCGAGGCGGTCCGGCCCCGGGCCGGCATCGCCCGTCCCAGTCCGCTCACCACGCCGGCGGTGACGCTGCCGGCAAGGCCGAGCGGGTTGCCGACCGCCACGACCAGCGAGCCGACCTTCAGCCTGTCGGCGTCGCCGAACTCCGGAGGTGTCGGCGTGACCCGGTCGGTGCGCACCAGCGCGAGGTCGGAGAGCGGGTCGCGCCCGACCACGGTCACCTTGGCCATGGTGCCGTCGTCGAACGACGCCTCGCCAGCGTCGGCGTCCCCGACCACGTGGGCGTTGGTGATCAGATGCCCTTCGGCGGTGAGGACGACGGCCGATCCCTCGCCCCCGGGGCGTCCGCCCGCTCGTCGTACGCGCAGGGCGGCGACCCGAGGCGTGAGGGCCTCCGCCACGCCCGAGACCACCTGCGAGTAGGCGTCGAGCGCATCGTTGTCGGTCGGATCCATGGTCGCCCCGTGAGGATGACGTTGTGGCAGGCGTAGTAGGGCTCAACCACGGCACCGCCGACTGCATTCCCGGCGGAGCTTCAGGCTATTCGGTGACCGTCCCCTGCGGTGTCCAGCGCCGGTGCCGCACCGTCGGCTCTCCCGTGCGGATCAGCTCCAGGCGCGGCTTCGGGCCGTCGGTGCGCCCGCCCTGCGGCTTGCGACGTCCGGCTCGCCACGGCAGCGGCCACGTGACACCCGGTCCGTCGTACTCCTGCTCGACGGCGGCGTGCAGCGTCCAGTTCGGGTCGTAGAGGTGCACCCGCCCCAGCGCGCACAGGTCCGCACGGCCGGCCAGCAGGATCGAGTTCACGTCATCGAAGGACGAGATCACGCCCACCGCGATCGTCGGGATGCCGACCCGGTTGCGGATCGCGTCCGCGTACGGCGTCTGGTAGGACCGCCCGAACGCGGGCCGTTCGTCGGACGTGACCTGCCCGGTGGACACATCGACGGCGTCGGCGCCGGCGGCCTCGAACGCGTCGGCGATCGCCAGCGTGTCCTCGAGCGGGATGCCGCCCTCGACCCAGTCGGTCGCCGAGATCCGGACCGTCATCGGACGCTCGGGGGGCCAGACCTCGCGCATCGCACGGAAGACCTCGAGCGGGAACCGCAGCCGGTTCTCCACCGGTCCGCCGTACTCGTCGGTGCGCCGGTTCGTCACCGGAGAGAGGAACGAGGAGAGCAGGTAGCCGTGCGCGCAGTGCAGCTCGACCAGGTCGAACCCGGCCTCCGCGCCCCGCCGGGTCGCGGCCACGAACTGCTCCCGGATCTCGTCCATGCCGGCGCGGTCGAGCTCACGCGGGACCTGGTTCACGCCGGACCGGTAGGGCACCGGCGAGGCCGCGGTGACCTCCCAGTTCCCGTCGTCCAGCGGCTCGTCGATGCCTTCCCACATCAGCTTCGTCGAACCCTTGCCGCCGGAGTGGCCGAGCTGCAGACCGATCCGGGTCGCGGTCTCGGTGTGCACGAAGTCGGTGATCCGCCGCCACCCGTCGCGCTGCGCGTCGTCCCAGAGACCGGTGCAGCCGGGGGTGATCCGGCCCTCGGGCGAGACGCAGACCATCTCGGTCATCACCAGGCCCGGGCTGCCCAGCGCCTTCCCGCCGAGGTGCGCGAAGTGGAAGTCGTTCGGCATGCCGTCGACCGACTTGTACATGTCCATCGGCGAGACGACCACCCGGTTCTGCAGCTCCAGCTCGCCGAGCCGGAACGGCTGGAACATCGGCGGCCGGACGTCGCCGAACCCGTGGCCGCGGCGCTTCTCGTGGTCGGCGAACCACCGGTCCACCTGCTCCACGAACTCCGGGTCGCGCACCTTGAGGTTGTCGTAGGTGACCCGCCGGCTGCGGGTCATGATGTTGAACCCGAACTGCAACGGCTCCTGGTGGACGTACTGGCCGAGGTTCTCGAACCACTCCAGGCTGGCCTGGGCCGCGCGCTGGGTCGACTGCACGACCGGCTTGCGCTCCTCCTCGTAGGCGGTGAGCGCGGCGTCGAGGTCGGGCTGCTCGTGCAGGCAGGCGGCCAACGCGAGGGCGTCCTCCATCGCGAGCTTGGTGCCGGACCCGATGGAGAAGTGCGCGGTGTGCGCGGCGTCACCGAGGAGCACGACGTTCTCGTGACGCCAGTGCTCGTTGCGGATCGTGGTGAAGTTGATCCACTTCGAGTTGTTGGCCATCACCCCGTGTCCACCTAGCTCCTCGGCGAACAGCTCGCGCACGCGCTCGATGGACTCGGTGTCGGACTCGCCGGGGCCGAAGCTGCCGTCGGTGAAGCCGGCCTTGCTCCAGACCTCGGAGTTCATCTCGATGATGAAGGTGCTGCCGGTCGCGTCGAACGGGTAGCCGTGGATCTGCATCACGCCGTGCGGCGTGTCGCGGATGTAGAACTTGAAAGCGTCGAAGACCTTGTCCGTGCCCAGCCACATGTACTTGCAGTCGCGCACGTCCAGCGAGGGCTTGAAGGTGTCGGCGTAACGCGCCCGGACCGCGGAGTTGAGCCCGTCGGCGGCCACGACCAGGTCGTAGTCCGCCGACAGGTCCGCGACGTCCGGGGCTGCCGTGCAGAACTGCACGTCCACGCCCAGCTCGGCGCAGCGGGCCTGCAGGATCTCGAGCAACCGCTTGCGGGCGAGCGCCGCGAAACCGTGGCCGCCGCTGGTGACCACCTCGTCCTTGAAGTGCACGTCGATGTCGTCCCAGCGGGCGAACTCGGCCTGCATGGCCTGGTGGATCGACGGGTCGGCGTGCTCGATGCCGCCGAGCGTCTCGTCGGAGAACACCACGCCGAAGCCGAACGTGTCGTCGGCGGCGTTGCGCTCCCAGACGGTGATCTCGTGGCGCTCCCCGCACTGGTGGGCCAGCTGTTGGGCAAGGGCGGCGAAGTAGAGCCCGCCGGGGCCCCCGCCGATGACGGCAATACGCATGTGTCCACTCCAGAGCTCGTGATCTCCACGAGTATATTGTTTTCTTGACGAACGTTGTCAACCCGCTATAGCGTCGGTCCATGTCGCAGTTCAGCCTCAGCCCCGAGCAGCGCGCGTACGTCGAGCGTGTGCGCGACGTCGCCCGCACCGACCTGGCACACGTTCCGCACGTCGAGGGGCAGGTGAACCGGCCGCTGCTGCGGGAGATGGGCCGGCTCGGCCTGCTCCGGGGACTGTTCGGCGGCGGTGCCGACGAGTCACCGCGCGACGCCGCCGCGATGCAGCTGTGCCTGCTGCGCGAGACGCTCGCCGGCGTGAGCACCGAGGCGGAGACCGCGCTCGCCCTGCAGGGGCTTGGCAGCTACCCGATCCTCCAGTCCGGACAGGACAAGGTCGTCGACCGGTGGATCCCCGGCGTCGTCACCGGCGAGGTGGTCGCCGGGTTCGCGCTGTCCGAGCCGGCGGCCGGGTCCGATGCGGCTGCGCTGACCCTGCGCGCCGAGCGCGACGGCGACGGTTGGCTGTTGTTCGGCGAGAAGACCTGGATCTCCAACGCCCCGGAGGCCGACGTCTACTCGGTCTTCGCGCGCACGACCCCTGACGCCCGCGCCCGGGGGGTGACCGCCTTCGCGGTCGCCGGCGACGCGCCCGGCCTGAGCGGTGAGCACATCGACCTGCTGGCGCCGCACGCGATCGGCCGACTGGTCTTCGACGGGGTCCGGGTGACCGCCGACGACGTGCTCGGCGACGTCGACGCCGGCTTCAAGGTGGCGATGCGCACGCTGGACCTGTTCCGCCCCAGCGTCGGTGCCTTCGCGGTCGGGATGGCGCAGGCCGCCCTTGACGCCACGGTTGCCTGGAGCACAGAGCGGGAGGTTCACGGCGCCCCGCTGCACCAGCAGCAGTCGGTGTCCCACACGCTGGCCGAGATGGCCACCCGGGTCCAGGCCTCGCGCCTCCTCGTGCACGCCGCCGCGGCTGCCTACGACGCCGGCGCCGCCCCGGCGGAGGTGACCCGGAGCGCGGCGATGGCCAAGCTGTTCGCGACCGAGTCCGCGCAGTACGTCGTCGACCAGGCGGTCCAGATGCACGGCGCCCGCGCCCTCCAGCGCGGCCATCTCCTCGAGCACCTCTACCGTGAGGTGCGCGCACCCCGGATCTACGAGGGCGCCTCGGAGGTGCAGCGCACGATCATCGGCCGCTCGCTGGTCCGCGAGCACCAGGAACGACACCCCGCCGGACACAAGGAGAACAGCTGACGTGACCCGCTACCGCGCCTCGGCGCCGATCACCCAGGACTGGCAGCACTTCAGGTTCGAGGTCGCCGACGGCGTCGCCACGGTCACGCTCAACCGGCCGGAGAAGCTGAACCCGCTGACCTTCGAGAGCTACGCCGACCTGCGCGACCTGCTGCACGAGCTCCCGCACCGCGGCGACACCAAGGTCCTGGTGATCCGCGGCGAGGGCAAGGGGTTCTGCGGCGGCGGCGACGTCAACGAGATCATCGGTGAGCTGCTCAAGATGGACGCCCACGACCTGATGGGCTTCACGAAGATGACCGGCGACGTGATCCGGGCGATGCGCGAGTGCCCGGTCCCGATCATCTCCGCGATCCAGGGCATCGCCGCCGGCGCCGGGTCGGTCGTCGCGCTCGCCTCCGACTTCCGGGTGGTCAGCGCCTCCGGCAGGTTCGCGTTCCTGTTCACCAAGGTCGGGCTCTCCGGCGGGGACATGGGAGCGGCGTACCTCCTGCCCCGCGTGGTAGGAGCCGGCCGCGCCACCCAGCTCTTGATGCTGGGCGACACCATCGACGCGGAGACCGCGGACCGGTACGGCCTGGTCAGCGAGCTCGTCTCCGACGAAGAGCTCCCGCAGGCGACGGAGCGGCTGGCGCGCCGTCTCGCCGACGGGCCGTCCCTGGCCTACGCGCAGACCAAGTCGCTGATCACCCGCGAGCTCGACATGCCGCTGGGGGCCAGCGTGGAGCTCGACGCGATGACCCAGGCGCTGCTGATGACCACCGAGGACCACGCCGAGTTCCACGCCGCGTTCAACGACCGGCGGCCGCCGCAGTGGAAGGGCCGCTGATGACCGTCCTGCCCGGAGCAGGCCGGGTGGCGATGGTCACCGGCGCCAGCCGCGGGATCGGTGAGGCGACCGCACACCGGCTCTCCCAGGACGGGCACCGCGTCGTGCTCGTGGCTCGTGACCGCGACGCCCTCGGTAAGGTGGCGGACGCGCTGCCGGGGCCGTCCCTGGTGGTCCCCGCTGACGTCACCGACCAGACCCAGGTCGAGGCGGCGTTCGCCGCCGCCGAGAGCGAGTGGGAGACGGTCGACATCCTCGTCGTGAACGCCGGGACCGCGACCGCGTCCGCGCTGGTCGACACCACCGACGAGGAGTGGCAGCGGGTCCTCGACCTGAACCTCACCGCGCCGTTCCGCTGCGTCCGCAGGGCGCTGCCCGCGATGACCGAGCAGGGGTGGGGCCGGGTCGTGGTGGTGGCATCGGTGGTCGCCAAGCGCGGCGAGTCGATGGTCAGCGCCTACACCGCCAGCAAGCACGGCGTGCTCGGACTGGTCCGGTCGGCCGCCAGCGAGGTGGCCCGGACCGGGGTCACCGTGAACGCGGTGTGCCCCGGCTACGTCGACACGCCGATGACCGACCAGTCCGTCGCCGCGATCTCGGCACGCACCGGCAGGTCCGAGGAGGAGGCGGTCCAGCTGCTCGCGCGGCGGCAGCCGATCGGACGCCTGATCCGTCCCGACGAGGTAGCGGACACGGTGAGCCTCCTGGTCGGCAACGGCGCCATCAACGGACAGGGGATCAACGTCGACGGAGGAGCGGTGCAGTCATGACCCTGGAGCGGATCAACCCACCCGAGCTCGGCAAGCCGGCCGGCTTCAGCCACGCCGTCCGGGCCACCGGCACCACGGTGCACCTCGCCGGACAGACCGCGCTCGACCCGTCCGGGCAGATCGTCGGCGAAGGCGTCGTGGAGCAGTTCGAGCAGGCGCTCGGCAACCTCCTCCAGGCGCTCAGCGGGGCCGGCGGCCGGCCGGAGCACCTGGCGTCGCTGACGGTCTACATCGTGGACATGGACGACTACAAGGCGCATGCCCGGGAGATCGGTCAGGTCTGGAAGCGGCTGGTCGGAGCCCACTACCCGGCGATGGCCGGGATCGGTGTGGCCCGGCTGTGGGACGTCGAGGCGCTGGTCGAGGTGCAAGGCGCCGCCGTACTGCCGGACTGATCGCCCGCCGCGCTCACTCCGTGCCGCCGCCCGCGTGCAGCACCTGCTGCGCGTGCTCGTCGGCGGGACCGCGGAGCAGGTCGTCCAGGTCGGCGAACAGCTGGCCCGCGGTGACTCCCTTCCAGCCGGACGGCAGGTACTCCAGCGGAAGGCCCGGGTCGCGGTAGGGCAGCCGTCGCCACGCGGTCAGCATGGGCACGTAGAGACGGAAGGCGACGTCGGCGGACGGCGCCGTCCCTGCCAGCCGCTTGCGGACAGGGGCGTAGGTGGCGTGGAAGTCGGTGTACAGCGCCTCCAGCTCATCGAGGTCCCACCACTCGGGCAGCTTCTCGGTGACGTCCCCGGGGCCGAGGTACTCGGAGCGGAAGAACTCGGTGTAGGACATCAGCTCGGTGCGCTCGAGCACCAGTGCGACCTCGTCGAACAGCGTGCCGGGTGCCATCCACACCCCGGGCGCCGCGGTGCCGAGCCCGAGCCGGACCAGCTGGGCGCGGAGCGCGTGCCGCCGCTCCCGCTCGGACTCGGGCACGGAGAACACCACCACCAGCCACCCGTCCTCGGGGGTGGCGCGGGGACGGGAGAAGATCCGCACGTCGCCCTCACGGAGAATCGCGAGGGTGTCGGGGGAGAGCGCGTAGCCGGCCCGGCCCTCGCGCTTCATGCTGCGCAGCACGTCACGCTTCTTCAGCCGGGACACCGACGACCGGACCGCGGCCGCGTCGACGCCGAGGTCCTCCATCAGCCGCACCAGCGCGGCCACCGAGAGCCAGTCGTGCTCGGCGCGGGCGTAGAGCCCGTAGAGGGAGGTGATCAGCTGGCGCGGCGGGATGTCGGTCCCGGGTTCAGTCATGGTCGCGCAGCCGGAAGCGCTGCAGCTTCCCGGTCGCGGTGCGCGGCAGCTCCTCGACGAACTCGACGATCCGCGGGTACTTGTACGGCGCGACCACCTGCTTGGTGAAGTCCTGGAGCTCCTTCGCCTTCTCCTCGTTCCCCGCGACGCCGTCGCGGAGCACCACGAACGCCTTCACCAGCGCGCCGCGTGCCTCGTCCGGGACACCGACCACGCCGCACTCCTCGACGTCGGGGTGCCGGAGCACCGCTTCCTCGACCTCGGGAGCGGCGATGTTGTAGCCGGAGGAGATGATCATGTCGTCGCTGCGGGCCTGGTACCAGAAGTAGCCGTCGTCGTCGCAGGTGAAGGTGTCGCCGGTGACGTTCCAGCCGTTGTCCACGTAGGCGGCCTGCCTGCTGTCGGCGAGATAGCGGCAGCCGGTGGGTCCCTTGACGGCGAGTCGTCCCGGGGTGCCCGGAGGGACCGGGTTGCCGTCCTCGTCGAGGATGGTGGCGACGTACCCGGGCACCGCCTTGCCGGTCGATCCGGGCCGGATGTCGGCGCCGCTGGCGGAGATGAAGATGTGCAGCATCTCGGTGGAGCCGATCCCGTCGATGATCGCCACCCCGGTCCGCTCCTTGAAGGTCTGCCAGGTCGCCGCGGGGAGGTGCTCGCCGGCCGACACCGCGGTGCGCAGGGTGCTGAGCAGGGACAGGTCGCTCGAGGCGATCATCGCCTTGTACGCGGTGGGAGCGGTGAAGCAGACGGTGACGCCGTACTCCGCGATGAGTCCGGCGAGCTCGGCCGGGCCGGCCTTCTCGATCAGCAGCGTGGAGGCGCCGACGCGCAACGGGAACACGACCGCTCCGCCGAGTCCGAAGGTAAACGCGATCGGTGGTGTGCCGGTGAACACGTCGTCGGGGGTCGGCTCGAGGAGATGGCGCGAGAACGTGTCGGCGATGGCCAGCAGGTCACGGTGGAAGTGCATGGTCGCCTTCGGGCGTCCAGTCGTGCCGGAGGTGAACGCCAGCAGCGCGACGTCGTCGGCGGCGGTGTCCACCGCGGAGAAGGTGTCGGGGCGGTCGGCGGACCGCTGGACCAGGTCGTCGGCGCCGGTGCCGCCGTAGGCCAGCACCGGCGTGTCGATCGAGGACGCCTCCACGTCCGCCAAGAACCGGTGGTCGCAGATCGAGGCGGAGATCTGCGCGATCTCGTGGATCGTGCTGAGCTCACCGGCACGCAGCAGCGGCATCGTGCTGACGGCGACGGCGCCGGCCTTGAGGGTGGCGAACCAGGCGGCGACCAGCCACGGGTTGTTCGGGCCGCGCAGCAGCACGCGGTTCCCCGGCACGATCCCGAGGTCGTCGACCAGCACGTTGGCGATCCGGTTGGCAGTCGCAAAGAGGTCACCGTAGGTCCAGGTCTCCGCTCCTGGTGCGTGCAGGCACGGCCGGTCCTCACCGAGCCGGTCCGCGACGGCGTCGAGCAGCTCCACAGCACAGTTCAGCCGGTCCGGGTAGTGCAGCTCGGGGAGCTCGAAGATCAGCTCCGCGCACTGTTCCGGAGCCGGCAGGTTGTCCCGGCAGAAGGTGTCGACGTGGGCGGAGGTGGACATCTGCATGGGCTCAAGTTATGTCCGGTCTGTTACGGCAGTCAAGAACACGATATGCATCGGCGGGCCGACCCGACCCGCGCGCGGCGCCCCAAATCCCCGGCCGACCGGCTCGGACCCGTTACCGTCAGCGTGTCCGGAGCGAGAAGGCAACAGCAGAGGCAGACCGGTGGTTCGCATCTTCCCCCGCGCTACCCGCCGCCGCGTGACAGCCGTGGTCGCGGCATGCGGCATGCTCCTGAGCGTGTCCGCGGTCCCGCTGGCGGCCGCCGACGACCTCAAGGACCGCAAGGAGCGCGTCCAGGGCAGCATCGAGAAGGCTGAGCGGCACCTGGACCAGTCCAGCAGCCGGTTGCTGCGCACCACCCAGGCGCTGAACGTTGCCGAGGAGCGGCTGCAGGTCGCCGAGGGCGAGCTCGCGGAGGCCGACGCGGAGCTGGCGGCGGCCGAGGTGATGGACCAGCGGATGCAGGCCGCGCTCGACGCCGCCGAGCGGGAGCTCGAGCGTGCTCGCGAGGATCTGGTGCACGGCGCCGAGCAGGTCCGGGTGCAGGAGAAGGCCCTGGGCCAGATCGCGGTGCAGACCTACCAGCTCGGCGGTCCCGGGATGCTCGGGCTGTCCATGGTGCTGACCTCCACCGATCCCGCGGAGCTGACCAGCCAGCTGAACTCCGTGAACAGCGTGCTCGACAAGGAGTCCGTCACGCTCGACCGGCTCAAGGCCAGCAAGGTGCTGCTGGAGGTCCAGAAGCAGAAGGTGAAGGCGGCCAAGGACCAGGTCGCGCTGCGCCGTGCAGAGGCCGCGGAGAACCTGGACCGGAAGGCGGCGCTGCAGGAGCGGGCCGACCTGGCCGCGGACGAGGTCTCCGACCTGGTCGCGGTCCGGGCCACGGCGCGCCGCGCCGCGGCCGCGGCGAAGGCCGAGGATGCGCGGCAGCTGCGCCAGCTGAAGAAGGAACGCGCGCAGATCTCCGAGATGCTCAGGAAGCGGGCCGCGGAGGCGCGCCGAAGGGCGGCTGCGCGAGCCGAGCGCGAGCGGGCCCGCGCGGAACGGCAGCGCGAGCGCAACGAGCGTCGGCAGAGCAACCAGAGCAGCAACCAGAGCAGCAACAACCCGAGCCCGCCCCCATGGTCGCTGAGCTACCCGGTGCAGACCTACATCACCTCGCAGTACGGGATGCGCCTGCACCCGATCTATCACCAGTGGCGGCTGCACGACGGCACGGACTTCGGCGCGAGCTGCGGCACACCGATCCGCGCCGCCGCGGCCGGCCAGGTGGTGGGGAAGTACTACAACGTCGGCTACGGCAACCGGGTGATCATCGACCACGGCTACCAGTCCGGTGGCGGCATGGCCACCGCCTACAACCACCTGAGCTCTTACTCCACCTACGTCGGCCAGCGGGTCAGCCGCGGCGACATCATCGGCTACGTCGGCACCACCGGCTACTCCACCGGTTGCCACCTGCACTTCATGGTGTTCCGCAACGGCGGCACCGTGAACCCGATGAGCTGGCTGTAGCACGGCCTACCCTGGATGGATGAGTCAGCCCACCACGCTCGGTGCCCTCCGGAAATCCGGCTTCCGGTCCCGCTCGGTGAAGGCGGAGATCCGCGAGAACCTGCTCGCTGCGCTGCGCTCGGGGATCACCGCGTTCCCCGGCATCGTCGGCTTCGACGACACCGTCCTCCCGCAGCTGGAGAGCGCGTTGCTCGCCGGTCACGACCTGGTCCTGCTCGGCGAGCGCGGCCAGGGCAAGACCCGGCTGATGCGGACGCTGGCCACCCTGCTCGACGAGTGGAGCCCGGTCGTCGAGGGCTGTGAGATCAGCGACGACCCGCTGGCGCCGGTGTGCGTGCGCTGCCGCCGGATCGCGGCCGAGGCCGGCGACGACCTGCCGGTGGCGTGGCGGCACCGCGACGAACGCTACGTCGAGAAGCTGGCCACCCCGGACACCAGCGTCGGTGACCTGGTCGGCGACGTGGACCCGGTCAAGGTGGCCGAGGGCCGGACCCTCGGGGACCCGGAGACGATCCACTACGGGCTGCTGCCGCGGACCAACCGCGGCGTGTTCGGCATCAACGAGCTTCCCGACCTCGCGGAGCGGATCCAGGTGGCCATGTTCAACGTCCTCGAGGAGCGCGACATCCAGGTCCGCGGCTACTCGCTGCGGCTGCCGCTGGACCTGCTGCTGGTGGCGACCGCCAACCCCGAGGACTACACCAACCGCGGGCGGATCATCACGCCGCTCAAGGACCGGTTCGGCGCCGAGATCCGCACTCACTACCCGTTCGAGGTGGCCGAGGAGGTCACCCTGGTCGCGCAGGAGTCGAGCCTGGTGGCCGACGTACCCGAGCACCTGCTGGAGATCGTCGCCCGGCTGACCCGCGCGCTTCGCGAGTCCGCCTCGGTGGACCAGCGCTCGGGGGTCAGTGCGCGGTTCGCGATCGCGGCCGCCGAGGCGGTGGCCGCGTCGGCGCTGCGGCGCGGCGCCCGGGCCGGCGAGGTCGACCCGGTGGCCCGGATCTGCGACGTGCCGCGGACCATCCCGACCCTGCTCGGCAAGGTCGAGTTCGAGATGGGCGAGGAGGGCCGGGAAGCCGAGGTCGTCCAGCACCTGCTCCGGCTGGCGACCGCGGAGACTTTCCGGGAGCGGCTGAGCGGCCTGGACCTGTCCGGGTTCACCGAGCTGTTCGCCGAGGGTGGCACCGTGGAGACCGGCGAGCTGGTCACCGCCCAGGAGCTGCTGGGTCAGGTCGGCCCGGTGCCGGGACTGTCGAAGGTCCTCGACCGGCTCGGGCACGGCGACGCCGCTTCCCCGGGCCAGGTGGCCGCCGCGGTGGAGATTGTGCTCGAAGGACTCCACCTGACCCGGCGGATCGACAAGGCCGCCGTCGACGGCCGCGCGGTCTACGGTGCGTGAGTCGTGCCTCGCGACCGCTACCGGTACGGCCCCTGGCGCGGAGGGCCGGACCCGCTCGCGCCGCCGTACGACGTGCGCGAGGCGCTCGACGAGGTCGGTGAGGACGTGCTCGCGGGCGGGTCGCTGCGGGAGGCTCTGCGCGAGCTGATGCGCCGCGGCCCGGACGGGCGGCGCGGGCTCGACGACCTGGCCCAGCGGGTACGACGGATGCGGTCCGCGGCCCGTCGCCGCGGGGATCTCGCCGGGACCCTGGACCAGGTACGGGCGGCCCTCGACCAGGCGCTCGCCGAAGAACGGGACACTCTGGCCGGCGAGGACGGCGACGCTGCCCGGATGGCGGAGATGGAGCTGGTCACCCTGCCCGACGACACCGCCGGAGCGGTCCGCGCGCTGGACGGCTACGACTGGCACTCGCCGGAGGCCCGGGCGACCTTCGAGTCGATCCGGCAGATGCTCCGCCAGGAGGTGCTCGACGCCCAGTTCGCCGGACTGAAGCGGGCCCTCAGTGCCGACGACCCGGCCGCGAGGCAGCGGGTCAAGGACATGCTCGCCGACCTCAACGCGCTCCTCGCCGCACACGCCCGCGGCGAGGACACCACCGACAGCTTCGCCGAGTTCATGGACCGGCACGGTGACTTCTTCCCCGAGCAGCCCGCCGATGTCGACGAGCTGATCGACGCACTGGCCCGCCGGCAGGCCGCGGCCGACCGGATGATGGCCTCGCTCTCCCCGGAGCAGCGCGAACAGCTCGGGCAGCTGCTCAGCGACGCGCTGTCCGACCCCGACCTGGCCTCGCAGATGGCCCAGCTCTCGGACAACCTGCGTGCCCTGCGGCCCGGGATGTCCCGGGAGCCGGTGAACATGCGCGGGGAGGAACCCCTGGGCTACAGCGACGCGGTCGAAGCTGTGGCAGAGCTCGCCGACCTCGAGGAGCTGGACCAGCAGCTCGGACAGAGCTATCCCGGCGCCACCCTCGACGACGTCGACGTGGAGTCGCTCGAGCGGCACCTCGGTGCGGGGGCGGCCGCCGACCTGGAGGCGTTGCGGCGACTGGAACGGGAGCTGGAACGACAGGGGTTCGTCTCCCGCGACGACGACGGGCTCCGGCTCACCCCCCGTGCGGTGCGCCGGCTGGGGGAGACCGCGCTGCGCCGCGTCTTCGCCCGGCTCGAGGCCACCGGCCGCGGTGACCACGACGACCACCGCACCGGCGCCGCCGACGAACCAACCGGGCTGACCCGGGAGTGGGTCTTCGGTGACGACCTGCCGATCGACGCGGTGCGTACCGTCTCCAACGCGCTGCGCCGCGGCGGCGCCGTGCCCGGGCGGCTCGTCGTCGACGACTTCGAGGTGGTGGAGACCGAGCGGCGTACGTCGGCGGCGGTGGCGTTGTGCGTCGACCTGTCCTACTCGATGGTGCAGGAGGGCCGGTGGGGCCCGATGAAGCAGACTGCGCTGGCGCTCTCCCACCTGGTGGCCACCCGGTTCCGGCAGGACGCGCTGCAGGTGATCGGCTTCGACCTGTCCGCACGCCGGCTGTCCCCGGTCCAGCTCGCCGACGTCGAGCCGGAGTGGGTGCAGGGCACCAACCTCCAGCACGCGCTGAGGATCGCCGGCCGGCACCTGCGACGCCATCCCGACGCCGAGCCGGTGGTGCTGGTGGTGACCGACGGGGAGCCGACCGCGCACCTGCTCCACGACGGGTCGCCGTACTTCAGCTGGCCGACCACCCGGGAGACGCTGCACGCGACCGTCGGACAGGTCGACGAGCTCGCCCGCTACGGCGCGACCCTCAACGTGTTCATGCTCGGCCAGGACCCGGGCCTGGCCCGGTTCGTCGACGCGGTCGCCCGACGGGCGGCCGGGCGGGTGTTCACCCCCGACGTCTCCCGGCTCGGTGAGTACGTCGTCGCCGACTACCTCCGGGCCCGCCGCGGCCGACGCTGACCCTCAGCCGGCGTGCGGGTACTCCGGTGACCGGTCCTGGAACGCGAGGATCGCCGGGTTCACCACCCGGCCGTCGCGGATCTCGATGGCACGCCTGATCGTCTCGTCCTGGTCCCAGGCCGCGGGACCGGCCATCACCGTCGGCAGGAACGGCAGCAACGCCTCGCTGACCTCCCAGGTCGCCGAGTCCCACAAGTACGACGGGCTGTGGTCCACGCCGTAGTAACGGATGTGGTCGCCGACCTCGAACATCGGCTCGTCGAACGACGTCGGCCGTGCCCAGGTGAAACCCATCCCCTCGTCGCACGAGACGTCGACGACCAGGCTTCCGCGCCGGAACAGGTCGAGGTCCTCCGTGCGCAGGAACATCAGCGGTGCGGCGGTGTCCTGCAACGTGCAGTTGACGACGATGTCGTGCTCGGCGAGGTAGGGCGCCAGCGCCACCCGGCCACGCTCGGTGATCGCGTGGGACAGGAACGGTGCACTGTCGTCGTGGTCGAACTGGACGATCCGCACCGAGTGGATCGGCGATCCGACGGCGGCGACGCCCCGGTTGGTGAGGACCTGCACGTCGTGGACACCATGCGCGTTCAGGGCCGTGACCGCGCCGCGGGCGGTGGCCCCGAACCCGATCACGACGGCCTTGAGCCGGCGGCCGTAGACCCCCGTGGATCCGGTCAGCTGGAGCGCGTGGATCACCGAGCAGTAGCCGGCCAGCTCGTTGTTCTTGTGGAACACGTGCAGTCCGAACCCGGAGTCCCCGGCCCAGTGGTTCATCGCCTCGAACGCGATCAGCGTGAGCCTCCGGTCGATCGCGAGCTGGGTGATCACGGGGTCCTGGACGCAGTGCGGCCAGCCCCACAGCACCTGCCCGTCGGCGAACTCCGCGAGGTCGCTGTGCTGCGGCTTGGGCAGCAGCACCACGTCGGAGTCGCGGATCACCTGCTCCCGGGAGCAGATCCGCCCGACCAGCGGTTCCAGCTGGTCGTCGGAGAAACCGAAGCGGTCGCCGTAGCCGGCCTCGAGGATGATGCGCCGGCGCAGCTCCGCGTCGATCCGGTCGAGGTGCCGCGGGTGGATGGGCAGCCGGTGCTCGTTCTCCTTGCGGGATGTTGCCATGACGCCGAGGGTCAGTGCGCTGCTCGAGCTGGGCGGTGCTTCGGACCGGTCGGTCATCAATGCTCCCTGAAACGGCAGCCGAGGTGGCTCCCTGTGCCCGAGAGTACGTCATGGGATGCCGCCCACCACCACCGTCGCGGGCCGGTCACTACGCTGCGTCTATGAGCGACCTACCGGCGGCCCAGCGGGCCGGCACCGTGGCCCTTCCGGGCGATCTCGTCGACGTGGCGCACCTGGTCACCGCCTACTACACCGGTGAGCCGGACCCGTCCGACCCCGCCCAGCGGGTGGTGTTCGGCACCTCCGGTCACCGCGGCAGCAGCCTCGACAACGCGTTCAACGAGGCACACATCGTGGCCACCACCCAGGCCATCTGCGACCACCGCAAGGAACAGGGGTACGACGGCCCGCTGTTCCTGGGCCGCGACACCCATGCGCTCTCCGAGCCGGCGTGGGCCTCCGCGCTGGAGGTGCTCGTCGGCAACGACGTCATCGTGCTGGTCGACGACCGGGACGGCTACACGCCGACGCCGGCGGTATCGCACGCGATCCTGCGCGCGAACCAGGGCCGGGCCGGCGGGGCCGCGGGGCAGGCGGACGGGATCGTGGTCACCCCTTCGCACAACCCACCGCGCGACGGCGGGTTCAAGTACAACCCGCCGCACGGCGGGCCGGCCGGAAGCGATGCGACCAAGGCCATCGCGGACCGGGCGAACTCCTACATCGAGGCCGGATTGAGCGGCGTCCGACGTACCCCGTTCTCGCGGGCCCGCGCCACGGCCGAGGGCTACGACTTCCTCGGCGGCTACGTCGACGACCTGCAGAGCGTGGTCGACCTCGACCGGATCCGGGAGGCGGGCGTCCGGATCGGGGCGGACCCGCTCGGCGGCGCCAGCGTCGGCTACTGGGCCGAGATCGCCGACCGGCACCGGCTCGACCTGACCGTCGTGAACCCGCTCGTCGACCCCACCTGGCGGTTCATGACGCTGGACCGGGACGGCAAGATCCGGATGGACTGCTCCTCACCGGCGGCGATGGCCTCGCTGATCGAGCGTCGGCACGACTACGACATCGCCACCGGCAACGACGCCGACTCCGACCGGCACGGCATCGTCACCCCGGACGCCGGCCTGATGAACCCGAACCACTACCTGGCCGTGGCCATCGGCTACCTGTTCGGCGGCGCGCGACCGGACTGGCCCGGATCCGCCGCGGTCGGCAAGACGCTGGTCTCCTCCTCGATGATCGACCGGGTCGCCGGGTCGCTCGGCCGGACGCTCACCGAGGTGCCGGTCGGCTTCAAGTGGTTCGTCCCCGGACTGCTCGACGGCACGATCGGGTTCGGTGGCGAGGAGTCGGCAGGTGCGTCGTTCCTCCGCTTCGACGGGTCGGTGTGGACCACCGACAAGGAC
>JAICRS010000206.1 GCA_025966335.1 Nocardioidaceae bacterium | reverse complement strand
GGCGCAGCGCGGCCAACCGCTCCCAGGGGTCCTCGGAGAGGAACCGGAGGGCCACGTCGTACGTCGCGCCGCCCCACGCCTCGATGCTCCACAGGCCCGGGGTCATCCGGGACACGTGCGCGGCGACCGCGAGCAGGTCACGGGTGCGGACCCGGGTCGCGAGCAGCGACTGGTGCGCGTCGCGGAACGTGGTGTCGGTGACCGCGACCGACTTCTGGGCACGGAGCTCGCGCGCGAACTCCTCCGGCCCGAGCTGGAGCAGCCGCTGCCGGGTCCCGTCCGGGGCGGGAACCGCCAGGTCGATGTCGGGAAGCTTGCTGACCGGGTCCACCGAGACCGGTGCCGGACCGTGCGGCTGGTTCACCGTGACATCGGCAAGGTAGGTCAGCAGCTTCGTTCCCCGGTCGGCCGAGGAGCGCGCGGTCAGCAGGTGCGGGTGGTCCTCGATGAACGAGGTGGTGACCCGGCCGGCCCGGAAGTCAGGATCGGCGAGCAGCGCCTGCAGGAACGGGATGTTCGTGGAGACCCCGCGGATCCGGAACTCGTCGACGGCCCGCTGCGCACGCTCCACCGCTGCCGGGAAGTCCCGGCCACGGCAGGTGAGCTTGGTCAGCATCGAGTCGAAGTGTGCGCTGACCTCGGCGCCGGTGTAGGTCGTGCCGCCGTCGAGACGGACCCCGGCGCCGCCGGGGGAGCGGTAGGTCGTGATCTTGCCGGTGTCCGGCCGGAACCCGTTGGCCGGGTCCTCGGTGGTGATCCGGCACTGGAGCGCGGCGCCGCGCAGGTGCACGGTGTCCTGGATGAGCCGGAGATCGTCGAGCGTGGCGCCGGCCGCGATCCTCATCTGGGCCTGCACCAGGTCGACGTCGGTGACCTCCTCGGTGACCGTGTGCTCCACCTGGATCCGCGGGTTCATCTCGATGAACACGTAGTCGCCGTCCGGGCTGAGCAGGAACTCGACCGTCCCGGCGTTGCGGTAGCCGATCTCCTTGGCGAACCGGACCGCGTCCGCGCACATCCGCTCCCGCACCGCGGGGTCCAGGTTCGGCGCCGGGGCGATCTCGACGACCTTCTGGTGCCGGCGCTGCACCGAGCAGTCCCGCTCGAACAGGTGGATCACGTTCCCGTGTCCGTCGGCGAGGACCTGCACCTCGATGTGGCGGGGGTCGACCACGGCCTGCTCGATGAAGACGGTGGGGTCGCCGAACGCACCCTCGGCCTCACGCATGCAGGTCTCGACCGCGTCGCGCAGGTCCTGAGGGTCGTCGACCCGGCGCATGCCGCGGCCCCCGCCCCCGGCAACGGCCTTGACGAACAGCGGGTAGGGCAGGTCGCGTGAGGACTCGATGAGCCGGTCGACGTCCGTGGTCGGCTCCACCGAGGCCAGCGTGGGCACTCCTGCGGCCCTGGCAGCGGCGATCGCGCGCGCCTTGTTGCCTGTCAGCGTCAGCACCTCGGCGGTGGGCCCGATGAAGGTCACGCCGGCGTTCGCGCACGCCTCGGCGAGCTGCGGGTTCTCCGAGAGGAAGCCGTAGCCGGGATAGATCGCGTCCGCGCCCGCCCGGACCGCGGTGGCCACGATGCCCTCCGGGTCGAGGTAGGCGCGCACGGGGTGCCCGCGCTCACCGATCTCGTAGGCCTCGTCGGCCTTGAGCCGGTGCTCGGACCCGCGGTCCTCGTGCGGGAAGACCGCGACGGTCTGCGCACCGAGCTCGTAGGCGGCGCGGAAGGCACGGATGGCGATCTCGCCACGGTTGGCGACCAAGACCTTACGGAACATGCCAGGAAGGCTATCGGCACCCGCAGAGGTCGGACCGGGGAGTGATCGCCGGGTGAGACCCGGTCAGTCCTTGATGTCGCAGATGACCTCGCCGCTGGTGACCGTTGCGCCGACCTCGGCGCTCAGCCCGGACACGGTGCCGGCCTTGTGGGCCTTCAGAGGCTGTTCCATCTTCATCGCCTCGAGCACGACGATGACGTCGCCCTCGGCCACGGTTGCGCCCTCCTCGACGCCGACCTTGACGATGGTGCCCTGCATCGGGGAGGTCAGCGAGTCCCCGCTCGCGGCGGCTCCGGCCTTCTTCTTCTCCCGCTTGGGCTTCTTCGCGCCGCCCGCGGCGGTCGAGGCGGCACCGGCCAGACCGGCCGGGAGGACGACCTCGATCCGTCGGCCGCCGACCTCCACGGTGACGCGCTGACGCTCCTCGGCGGAGGCGCCGTCGGTGTCGGGGGTGTCACCGGCGTAGGGCTCGATCCGGTTGTCGAACTCGGTCTCGATCCAGCTGGTGTAGATGCTGAAACCGGTGCCGTCCCCGATGAACGCCGGGTCGTCGACCACCGTGCGGTGGAACGGGATCACGGTGGGCATCCCGTCGACGACGAACTCGTCGAGGGCCCGGCGGGACCGCTCGAGGGCCTGGGTGCGGTCGCGGCCGGTGACGATCAGCTTGGCGACGAGCGAGTCGAACGAACCGGGGACCGTCTCGCCCTGGTCGTAGCCGCCGTCCACGCGGACGCCCGGCCCGGCCGGCGGGTGCCAGCGGGTCAGCGTCCCGGGGGCCGGCATGAAGTTGCGGCCGCCGTCCTCGGCGTTGATCCGGAACTCGATGGAGTGGCCGGAGACCTCCGGGTCGCCGTAGCCGAGCTCCTCTCCGGCGGCGATGCGGAACATCTCGCGGACCAGGTCGATGCCGGTGACCTCCTCGGTGACCGGGTGCTCGACCTGGAGCCGGGTGTTGACCTCGAGGACCGAGATCGTGCCGTCCTGGCCGACGAGGAACTCGCACGTGCCCGCGCCGACGTACCCGGCCTCGGCCAGGATCGCCTTGGACGAGGTGTAGAGCGTGTCCATCTGGTCCTCGGACAGGAACGGGGCCGGGGCCTCCTCCACCAGCTTCTGGTGCCGTCGCTGCAGGGAGCAGTCGCGGGTGGAGACCACCACCACGTTGCCGTGCTGGTCTGCCAGGCACTGGGTCTCGACGTGCCGGGGCTGGTCGAGGTAGCGCTCGACGAAGCACTCGCCGCGGCCGAACGCGGTGACCGCCTCGCGCACCGCCGAGTCGTAGAGCTCGGCGACCTCCTCCTCCTTGCGGGCCACCTTCAGGCCACGGCCACCGCCACCGAACGCCGCCTTGATCGCGATCGGGAGCCCGTGCTCGCGGGCGAACGCGACCACCTCGTCGGCGCCGTCGACCGGGTCCGGGGTGCCCGCCACCAGTGGAGCGCCGACCTTCTGCGCGATGTGCCGGGCCTGCACCTTGTCGCCGAGTGCGTCGATCGCGGCAGGGGGTGGCCCGATCCAGACCAGGCCGGCGTCGAGCACCGCCTGCGCGAACCCTGCGTTCTCGGCGAGGAAGCCGTAGCCCGGGTGGACGGAGTCGGCGCCGGTCTTCTTCGCGATCGCGATGATCTTCTCGATCGAGAGGTAGGACTCGGCCGGGGTCGCGCCGCCCAGGCTGTGCGCCTCGTCGGCGAGCCGGACGAACAGGGCGTCCCGATCCGGGTCGGCGTAGACGGCGACGCTGCCGATGCCGGCGTCCTTGCAGGCACGGATCACCCGGACCGCGATCTCGCCGCGGTTGGCGATCAGGACCTTCTGCAGTGGCTTGACCTCGGACGCTCCGGACACGCGTGGCTCCTGACTCTGGTGGTCTGGTTCTAGCGGAGTCTAGAGCCATCCCCCGCGGCCGGTCCGACGAGGGCGCTGAGGTCGTCCCGGCACCGCCGTTCCACGGCGTCGAGCTCGCGCAGCGTGTCCTCGATGTCGCGGCGGCGCTGCTCGAGCTCGCGCCGGCGGACCGCGATCTGGTCCAGGAGGTACTCCAGCTGGCCGGACTCGCCGGGCTGCTCGTCGTACATGTTGACGATCGTGGCGATCTCCTCCAGCGAGAACCCCAGTCGCTTGCCGCGGAGGATGAGCGCGAGGCGGACCCGGTCCCGGTTGTGGAACACGCGCGCCGTCCCGCGCCGTTCGGGAGAGAGCAGCCCCACGTCCTCGTAGTGCCGGATGGTGCGCAGGGTGACGGCGTACTCCTCGGCGAGGTCGGTGATCGTCCAGCTGCGGTCGTCGGCCTGATCCACGTCATCCTCCTTGCGCCGGCCGTGCCCGGGCCTCTAGAGTGCCTTACGTTTACGTAAGCGTAAAGCACCGGTGATCCGGTGCGCCGACCGGAAGGTGACCGATGTCGTTCGAGCTGTCCCGCGAGCACGAGGAGTTCCGCCGCAGCGTCCGCGAGTTCGCCCAGGCCGAGATTGCCCCGCACGCAGCCCAGTGGGACAAGGACCACCACTTCCCGACCGACGTGGTGCACAAGATGGGTGCCCTGGGTCTTCTCGGGCTCACCGCCCCGGAGAAGTTCGGCGGGGCCGGCGAGGATGGCGACTTCACGAGCCTGTGCGTGGCGATCGAGGAGATCGGCCGGGTCGACCAGTCGATGGGGATCACCCTCGAGGCCGCCGTGGGCCTCGGCATCAACCCGATCCTCACCTTCGGCACCGACGAGCAGAAGGCCGCCTGGCTGCCCGACCTCGTCGCCGGCCGGACGCTGGCGGGCTTCGGGCTCACCGAGCCCGGTGCGGGCTCCGATGCGGGCGCGACCCGGACGAAGGCGGAGCTCGACGGCGACGAGTGGGTGGTCAACGGCGCCAAGCAGTTCATCACCAACTCGGGCTCCGACATCACCTCGGTGGTGACCGTGACCGCCCGGACCGGTACCCGCGAGGGCGCTGACGGGACCTCACGCGCCGAGATCAGCACGATCATCGTGCCCAGCGGCACACCCGGGTTCACCGCGGAGCCCGCCTACGACAAGCTCGGCTGGCACGCCTCGGACACCCACCCGCTGACCTTCGAGGACGTGCGGGTGCCCGCGTCGAACCTCCTCGGCGACCGGGGCCGGGGCTTCGCCCAGTTCCTCGCCACGCTCGACGACGGCCGGGTGGCCATCGCCGCGCTGGCCGTGGGGTGCATCCAGGCGTGCCTGGACATGTCCCTGGACTACGCCGGTGAGCGGACCACGTTCGGGGTGCCGATCGGGAGCAAGCAGGGCGTGGCCTTCCAGATCGCCGACCTGCAGGTGATGCTCGAGGCCTCCCGCGCACTGACCTACAAGGCTGCTGCGATGAAGGACGCCGGCCGGCCGATGAAGGAGTTCAAGCAGGCCGCGGCGGTCGCCAAGCTCTACGCCACCGAGTCCGCGGTCACCGCAACCCGGATCGCGACCCAGGTCTTCGGCGGTTACGGCTTCATGGAGGAGTACCCGGTCACCCGGTTCTACCGGGACGCGAAGGTGCTCGAGATCGGTGAGGGCACCTCCGAGGTCCAGCGAATGCTGATCGCGCGCGGGCTCGGCCTGCCGGTGGAGTGAGCGCGGGAGTCATAGGAGCCTTTCCGGCACCACGAG
>JAICRS010000189.1 GCA_025966335.1 Nocardioidaceae bacterium | reverse complement strand
TGCTCGAGGAGGTCGGCGTGCGGCGAGTGGCGGTGATGTGCAGCGAGAGCGTGTGGTGGCGCTGCCACCTGCGGCTCATCGCAGACGTGGCCCTGCTGGGCCATGACGTCGACGTCCGGCACCTGATGCACGACGGTCGGCTCACCCCGCACCCTCCGGCCGCCGGGGCCCGCAGACGCGACGACGGGCTGCTGGTCTGGGACGGCGAGTAGCGGATCCACAGTTTGCCGAACCGGGTCGGCCGGTCTCGTGGCACGACGTAGACTTCGCGCCGTGGCTGGGCTGATCCGAGATGACGACATCGCGCTGGTGCGCGAACGCGCCCGGATCGACGAGGTGGTCTCCTCCTACGTGACGCTGCGCAACGCCGGCGGCGGCTCCCAGAAGGGGCTGTGCCCGTTCCACGACGAGAAGTCCCCGTCCTTCCACGTCACGCCGTCGCGCAACGTCTTCTACTGCTTCGGTTGCTCCGAGGGCGGCGACGTGATCAGCTTCCTGCAGAAGATCGAGGGGCTGGGCTTCACCGACGCGGTGGAGCGGCTCGCGGACAAGTACGGCGTGCAGCTGCGCTACGCCGAGGGCGGGCCGACAGCACCTCGCCGCGACTCCAACCTGCGGCCACGGATGATCGAGGCGCACAAGGTCGCCGGCGAGTTCTACGTCGACCAGCTCGGCTCGGCCGACGCTGTCGCAGGCCGTCAGTTCCTCTCCGAGCGCGGCTTCGACAAGGACGCAGCGGAACGGTTCGGCATCGGGTTCGCCCCCCGTGACGGCGACGCCTTGTTCAAGCACCTGCGCCAGAAGGGGTTCACCGACGAGGAGCTGGTCACCGGCGGCCTGGTCGCGCAGGGCAACCGCGGCCACTACGACCGGTTCCGCGGCCGGCTGCTGTGGCCGATCCGGGACGCCTCGAACGACACGATCGGGTTCGGCGCCCGCCGGCTCTTCGACGACGACCGGATCGACGCGAAGTACCTGAACACCCCCGAGACCCCGATCTACAAGAAGAGCCACGTGCTCTACGGCATCGACCTGGCCCGTCGCGACATCGCCCGCGCGTCGCAGGCCGTGGTGGTCGAGGGCTACACCGACGTGATGGCCGCACACCTGTCCGGGGTGCCGACCGCGGTGGCCACCTGCGGCACCGCGTTCGGCGAGGACCACGCCCGGGTGCTGCGCCGGCTGCTGCACGACCACGAGGAGTTCCGCGGCGAGGTGATCTTCACCTTCGACGGTGACGAGGCCGGGCAGCGGGCGGCGCTGCGCGCGTTCGGCGGTGACCAGCAGTTCGTGGGGCAGACCTACGTCGCCGTCGAGCCGGACGGCCTCGACCCGTGCGACCTGCGGCTGCAGAAGGGCGACGCCGCGGTCCGCGAGCTCGTCGCCCGGCGGATCCCGCTCTACCGGTTCGTGCTCAGCAACGTCGTCTCCCGCTACGACCTCGACCGCGCCGACGGCCGGATCGACGCGCTGCGCGAGGCCGCCAAGCTGGTCTCCAGCATCCGCGACAGGTCGAAGGTGGACGCCTTCGCCCGCGAGCTCGCGGGCATGGTCGGTGTGGACGTGGACCAGGCCCGGTCGGAGGTACGACGCGCGGCGGCCCGTCCCGCGAAGGAGGAACCCGCACGTCGAGGGGGGGCCGCGGGCGGTCCGACGTACCCACCGGCGGAGCCGCCCACCCAGCCCGCCGCCCCACCGCTGCCCGACCTGCGCGACCCCCGGTTCACCCTGGAACGGGAGACACTGAAGCTCGTCGTGCAGCACCCGCTCGCCGTGGGCACGATGGCCAAGGACGTCGACGGAGACGACTTCACGCACCCGACCTACCGCGCCGTGTGGGACGCGGTCACCGCCTGCGGCGGGCCGAGCGCAGCACCGGCCAGCGAGGTGTGGGTGGGCAAGCTGCAGGGGAACGTCTCCGAGCAGTCGGTGGCGCAGGCGCTCAACGCGCTGGCGGTAGAACCGCTGCTGTCCTCCAAGGAACCGAATGCCGCCTACGTCGCAGCACACGTCTACCGGCTGCAGGAGCTGACCGTGATGCGCCGGATCGCGGACCTGAAGTCGCGGCTGCAGCGCACCAACCCGGTCGACGACGCGGTCGACTACAACCGGATGTTCGGTGAGCTCGTGGCGCTCGAGCAGCATCGGCGCAACCTGCGGGAGAGCGCGATCGGCAGCGCCGGGTAGTGGTCCGGAACCCGTTCAAGCGGTCGGTGCCGGTGCCTGCCGCGGTGCTGGCCCGGGCATCGGTCGACAAGAGCGAGAAGGTGCTGGCCGGGATTCCCGCCCGCGACGGGTCGTGGCTGCTGGGCACGCGTGATGCGCTGCTTCTGGTCCCGGGCGACGACGCCGCTGACGATCCGGCTCGGATCCCGTGGCAGCGCATCGAACGCGCCGACTGGAACCGGGACGAGGAGCTGCTCGTGATCACGGAGGTCGGTGAGTTCGGCCACGTCCGGCCCGAGCACTCCTTCGCGATCGAGGACCCAGGACTGCTCCTCGAGCTGGTCCGCGAACGAGTCACCGCCAGCGTCGTACTCCAGCGCCGGGTCGTGGTGGAGGGCAAACGGGGGCTGTTCGTGATCGCCCGGCGCGCACCTCATGGGGCCGGCGAGGTCACCTGGGCGTACCAGTTCGACCGGGGCGTCGATCCCTCGGATCCGGCGGTGATGGCGGCCGCCGAGCGCGGTCTCGAGGTGGCCGCGGAGGAGCTCGGTCTCTGAGCGTGGCCGATTTAGCAACTCGGCAGATCACTTGCTAACCTATCCGGGCTGCTGCACGGATCGCGCGTGCACGGTCCCCTGTAGCTCAATTGGCAGAGCATTCGGCTGTTAACCGGAGGGTTGTTGGTTCGAGTCCAACCGGGGGAGCTTTCCGCACACGGGCCCTTTCGGGGCCCGTTGGTGCTTTCTGGGCAGTCGCCGGGATCAGTCACCCCAGCCCATCCGGAAGACCTCGAACGGCGCGCCGTGCGCGACACCCATCCGGCTGCCGGTCGCCCGCGACATGCCCTCCAGGAACTCCGCGGGGTCGAAGTGCTCCCAGCCGAGGCCGTCGATGTAGGCGCTGTGCGCCTTGAGTGACTGCACTCCCGCGTCGAAGGTGTCGGTGATGTCCGCGCCGTGCTTGGCGTACGGCGACCCTGCGGCCCACACCTGCTTGACGCCGCCCCACGGCTCCACGCCGTCCTCGAGCTGGTCGGCGAACACCCATCGGTTCCCGGCGTCCCGGACCGCGTCCAACGTTGCCTTCCCGGTCGCGATGTGGTCCGCCTGGTTGAGCGACTCACCGCCCCAGGAGTCGCGGAAGTTGTTGGTGATCACGATGTCGGGACGGTGCTTGCGCACGACAGCGGTGATCACCCGGCGCAGGTGCACGCCGTACTCGAGGATGCCGTCCGGCTCCTCGAGGAACTCGACCACGTCCACGCCGACGATTCGCGCCGACTCGACCTGCTCGGCCTCCCGCACCCGCTTGCACTCGGTTGGATGCATCCCGTCGATCCCGGCCTCACCGCTGGTCACCATGCAGTAGACGACGTCCTTGCCCTGGTCTGTCCAGCGGGCCACGGCGGCCGCACCGCCGAACTCCATGTCGTCCGGATGCGCAACGACGCACAGGGCGCGTTGCCAGTCCTCGACGACGTGGGTCAACGCGGGCGGGGTCTGTTCCAGTGCCTGATCGCTCATGGCATGAGCATGGCACGGGCCACCCTTGGTCTGCGACGGACAACCTCGCACCGAGTGCGTGCGCCGGACGGACCGATATCCGTCTCGATCGGCTCGATATCCGTCTCGATCGGCGCTCGCAGAAGACTCCTGGAAGTTTTGCTCGAGCCGTGTCCCTTGCGTCCAGATACGTTCCGACGTCCCGAGTTATTCTGCGTCATGGCCAGCTTGCGGCGACGGCTCGACCGCAGCGTTGGGGGGCGCGAGGTCGACGTGTGCCCGGAGGCCGGGCGCGGGGACAGCGTGCTGCGAACACCCGCCGGCGGACGGGCTTCGGTTACCGCCCGGCTTTCCACCGTGGCCGTTCTGGTGCTGGGATCGGTCGTTGTGGGGGTCGGCAGCGCGATCCCCGCGGAAGCTGTCATCGTCCTCCCGCAACCGGGCATGGTGACGCAGCTGCTGGATGGTGGCGACGACACGGACAACTCCAACCGGGGACCGGGCGGCGGCGGTTCCGACGATGAGCCGGACGACGCGGAGACGGACGATCCGGATGATGAGCCCGATGAGCCCGATGAGCCGGACGAGCCGGATGAGCCGGATGAGCCCGACGAGCCCGACCAGCCGGACGAGCCGGATGAGCCCGACCAGCCGGACGAGCCGGATCAGCCTGATGAGCCGGCCCAGCCCGATGAGCCGGACGTGCCTGACGACCCGGTGAATGTTCCCGACGACGGCGGGACCGGCGGCCCCATCAAGCCCGAGAAGCCGGACAAGGACACCCCCGACGAGCCGACGGGGACGGACCAGGACCCGGTCGGGCCGATCGCGCCTCCGTCCCAGACACCTGGTCAGAGCGCCGGCGACACACCGGCCAAGCCGGACAACGGGCCGGCCAAGGCAGACAAGGGACCGGCCAAGCCGGACAAGCAGCCGGACAAGAAGTCCGATGACCAGCCTGCCGGCACCTCCGGCGGTGGACCTCGGGGTCAGTCCGGAGGAGGCGGTTCGTCCGCATTGCCGCCGTCATCCGGCCCGACCTCGTCGGGAGCAGCGCCAGATGCCGCATCGTCTCGGTGTGAAAACGCGGGACCGCCACGGTGCGCTACCGCCGCGGTAGTCGACCGCCCGCAGGAGCCTGTCGAGATCGCCGGCGTGCCGCTCGTGCCGCGCCGATCGCCCGCTGTCGGGAACGCCGCGGCGGACCGTGCCACAGCCGGAGATCCTGAGCCGGAAACCTCCGGTGGCGACCAAGCGCAGCCGGAACGAGCCCAGGCTCCCGCTGACGCTCAGCAGAAGGCCAGCGCCCTCAGCGGACCCACAGACAGCAGCCTGGATGAGTCGGGGCTGAGCACGACGTTCCTGTTGGTGCTCCTGTTGGGCGCGAGCACTGTTTCCGCCGTGGTTGGTCTGGTCGCTCTCTGGTGGCGCGTGCGATCGGCGGACGCCTGACGCTTGCCGATTGGCGTCACTGGACCGCCGCGGCATTCGACGAACACGGCCAACCCCACGTCCCGCGAAGACCCGAGCCACCGGTAGGTTTCTCCACCGAGGGGCGGTAGCTCAGTCGGTTAGAGCAGAGGACTCATAATCCTTGGGCCGTGGGTTCGAGTCCCACCCGCCCTACACACTGTCAGCCCGACACACATTGAGCCGGCTCCGACGTGCGGAAAGCGCGGGGTCGGAGCTGGTTGTTCATATGAACCCGAAGCGGCTACTCCGCATGTCCGCCGTCACCGCACCCCATTGGCGGCGAATGCGCGCTCTGAAGCGAAGATTGTTTCCGGTCGGAGCCGGTCACCCAGGTGCGGTCACCAGTTCGCGGGAGGGTCGCTGGCTGGAAAGGACCCCCAGCCCCACTCCTCGACGATGTCCCGAGGCTCGCGAGGGCCCCGCTCCGATGGCTCTTTCTCCGTTCGCGGCCACGCGCACGTGTCACCGGCGACGATCCCTGACGAAAGGACAGGCGCCACCCCAGCCTGGACGGTGGACGTGCCCATGACCGGAAGCGGTTCCGAGCCAGGCCTGAACGTTCGAGTTAGCAGCATCGGGTGGTGCTCCTTCTCAGCCGAGCTGTCCGGGCATGACGCCCAAGGACCGCGTCGTCGCCGATCCACTGGCCGGCTCCGTCGGCACCAGGTTCCTGGCGTTGTCGACCCGCACGCCTGGCGCCGGACCGGTCGGCCGCAGGGCGCTCGTCCCCGGCCTCCCTTGGGCGGGCACACGGAGCTGGGTCG